>NZ_SLWB01000014.1 GCF_004340205.1 Acetobacteroides hydrogenigenes | reverse complement strand
CTTCCCATTCCGAACAGGGCCGTTAAGCCCGCCAGCGCCGATGGTACTGCTACACCAAGCGGGAGAGTAGGTGGCCGCCAAACCTATAGAGCCCCCGATCATTAGATCGGGGGCTTTTTTTATGCCTTGTTTAATCATGTTGTGTTAAGACAAAATTGTATACCTATATTTCTTTTTTTATTTTATTGTTATAATTTCCAACGCTCCATAGTTTACCTGTTTTGCAAATGCCTCCTCGGGGGTGTAATGCCCCAGCTCGACCCATAGGGCACGGATAAATCCGGCATGGATAAAGAGGAGCATCCGAACCTCCTTGCCATCCCAGCTCAACGATTCCATAAAGTCGGATGCGCGATGGCAGACATCTACAAACGACTCGCCGTTGGTGGCCCGCTCGGTGGCCCAGGCATCGAACCAGCGCTGAAGGTGCGGATCGGCAATATCGTCCCATTGCCTATTCTCCCAATCGCCGAAGTGCATCTCCATCAGGCGAGCGTCTGTGGTGCAATCGGCAAAGCCGCAGTACTCGGCCAGCCTGGTGCAGCGGCTCAAAGGACTGGAGTAAACAGCATCAAAGGAGATACCCTGTAGCATATCGTTTACCGCCTCGGCCTCTTGGGCGAAGGTATCGGCAAGGGCAACATCGGTTTGACCGTAGCAGGTGCCGGCAGGTGCGGCAACCGAAGTGTGGCGAACGAGGTAGAGGTGGAGCATGGTTGTTTAGTATCAAGTATCAAGACGCAAGTATCAAGATTATGTTCTGCAAAATACGTGTGTCGTGATACGCATATCTTGTGTCTTTTATCTAAAATCTTGCATCTAATATAACCACCGCAACGTACCAGGCAATCTCGGCGGTGGTGATCATCATGCCGCAGCAGTCGCCAGTGTAGCCACCTATTTTGCGCTTCATGTAGATTACGCCAACTGGCAAGATGCAAGCCGCTAGCGCAAGGGCAAACAGCCCCATCCATCCAAAGAAGAGGTAGCCTGTAGAAGTTGCAACGGCTAGCGAAAGAACGATCTGAAGAGTTGTCATTGGTGTGAGCCCCACCTGAATCTTGCTGGCCTTGATGGTACGGGCGTAGGGCAAGAAATTCGGTAGTAGCACCCCAATAAATCGTCCTACAACAGCTCCTGAGATTAGCAGTGCTGCAACTTTGTCCGAAGAAATACTCGTAAGAGCACCAAACCGAACGATAAAGAGCAGTATCAGGCTAATAACACCGTAGGTTCCGATGTGCGAATCCTTCATGATGGCAAGGATACGCTCCTTGTTAAGGCCACCGCCAAAGCCATCTGCAAAATCGGCAAAGCCATCCTCGTGAAGCGCTCCGGTGAAGAGTACCATCACTGCCATGGTTAGAATAATTGCGAAGTGGAAAGGAAGCGCCTTAGCGAAAGCTATCCAGCAGGCCGCCCCGAATAGTCCAACAACCCATCCCGCAATTACCGCGTAGGGCAGCACCCGCGAGTAGCACTCCTTGGGCGGCATCATCAGCCTATACATTGGTAAGCGGGTGAAGAAGTTGATGGCGGCGATGAGGTTTTGTAGGATCGGTTTCATGTTCTTTACTATTTTATCGTAAGCTCATGCTAAGAATTAATCCATCTTTAATGTTCTTAGCAAAAGGTATAATCGGCGCGATTGCTCTCGCTAAGGCGGGAGGTGCCCGAAGGGCGGGGAGGTTTTGTTTTTTCCTTTCAACAATACTCTTTCTATTTTTCAACTATAACCACCCCCGGCTTCGCCGATCCCTCCTTAAAAAGGAGGGGAGTACGCTCAGTTCATCGTTTCCCTAAACTTTCAATCATAGATATCCTATTTATGATCTCTACCATCGAATGCCCTCCATCGCCCCAGAAGAAGTGGAAGTAGGAGGCCAGCGTTCGATTCTTTAGGTAGATGCCCGTGCTGCAGGGATTGCAGGTGGCGCTTAGCACCTCGGCAACCGAAGCGGGTAGCTCGCCCTCCGAGCGGCTGTAGTGGAACTCGTGACCGCGAACCTCAACGCTTCCAAGCATCGCCTTACGGTAGCCCAGCGTGCATTTGGCATCCCTAAAGGTAGTGCCAAAATCGAAGAAGCCAACCATCGGGTAGCTGGTGCCATCCTTAAGGGTAAGGTGGCTACCGAGGTAGATCATCCCTCCACATTCGGCGAGCATGGCGCCACCGCTGCTGCAGTAATTTCTGATAGATTCCAACATTGCATGGTTGGCCGACAGCTGCTCGGCGTGGAACTCGGGATATCCCCCGGGAAGGTAAACGAAATCGGCCTCGGGAAGGTGGCTGTCGCTAATAGGAGAGAAGTAGGTGATGGTTCCCTGCTGCTCCAGCGCCTCTATGTTAGCCGGGTAGATAAAGTTAAACGCTGCATCCCGAGCTACAGCAATTCTTATTTTAGTTGATGAAGGTGCCGGCTGCTCAACAAAAGTAGGTTTAGACGATGCTGTAACCTCCAGCAACCGGTCGATGTTTACGTTTGTAAAGATGGAGCTAGCAGCCTTGTTACAGACCTCATCCACCATCTCCGAATCTTCGGTTTGTAGTCCTAGATGGCGCGACTCCAACCGCAGCTCATCGTTCTTGGCAATCCAACCAAGAGGTTCTACGCCCACCTCCTCGGCAGCCATCTTTAGCATCTGGTAGTGCGAGGTGCTGCCCACAAAGTTGAAGATAACGCCAGCCACTTGAACATCGGAATCGTAGGTGGCGAATCCCTTTAGCAGTGGAGCCACTGAGTGCGCCATGGCCTTAGCGTTTACCACCAGCACCACGGGGATGTTGAGCGTCTTGGCCACTTCGGCGCTGCTTCCTAGGTGGCGGTCGTACCCGTCGAACATCCCCATTACTCCCTCAACTACGGAGACATCAGCCTGAAAAGCCTGATGGGCATAGCGCTTCCGCACGCCATCGGCATCAGCCATGAAGAGATCGAGATTGTAGCAGCTACATCCGGCGGCCACCTCGTGCAGCTTGGTGTCGAGGTAGTCGGGACCACACTTAAAGGGTTGAACCTTTAACCCACGACCTTTCAAATGGCGAAGCAGCGCCAGCGTTACCAGCGTTTTGCCCGAACCGCTGTGGGGAGCGGTAATGAGGAACTGGGATTTATTCATCTTCTATTTATTAAACACAGAGACGATTTTATTCAACACAGAGACGCAGAGATACAGAGGCCACAGGATAAATCTGTAAAAAAAAATAAAATCTCTGTGCTCTCAGTGTCTCTGTGTTAAAGGTACTAGTTAAAGCTACGGGTAACCTTAGCCGCGCTAAATGAACTCATGTTGTTGATCATGCAGATGGCTGACTCTAGGATAGGGTAGGCAACTAGCGCTCCGGTTCCTTCGCCCAACCTAAGCTCGAGCTGCAGCAGTGGCGTTCCTCCAAGAATATCGAGCATCAGCTTATGCGCCCCCTCGTTGCTCTTGTGCGAGTAGATGCAGTAGTCGAGCACCTCGGGATGAAGGGCTGCGGCGGCCATCAGCGAAGCGGTGATGTTGAAGCCATCCACCAAAATTACCATACCTAGTTCGGCAGCACGAAGCATACCTCCAGTAATCATGGCCATCTCGTATCCGCTAAAGTGTGCGATGATGTCGAAGGCCGATCTGTCGCCCTTGTAGCTGGCCTTGGCGCGGCTAAGTATATCGAGCTTATGTTGAACGCCTTTGTTATCAAGACCGCTACCTGCGCCTACCGTTTTTTCGAGAGGAACGTTGTGCAGCATCGTCATCAGCATCGAAGAGCAGGAGGTGTTGCCAATACCCATCTCACCAAAGCTAACCACGTTCGATCCCTCGCGGTGAATATCGTCCACCACCTCGGCACCGCGCTCTAGGGCAAGATGCAGCTCCTCGTGGGTCATGGCTGGTTCGTATAGGAAATTGCGGGTTCCGAAGGCAATCTTCTTATGAACCAATTCTGGATGCCCCTCAAAGTCGTGGTCTACGCCCGAATCGATAACCTTTAGCCCAATATTATGCTGACGGGCAAAGACGCTAACGCCCGCGCCGCCACCGATGAAGTTGTACACCATCTGGCGGGTTACCTCCTTAACCGTTGCGCTTACGCCTTCGTCGGCAATGCCGTGATCGCCTGCAAACACGAGGTTGTAGGGCTTGCTAAGGGTTGGGGTAAGGGTTTGTTGGATGACGCCAATGCGTAGCGCAGTCTCCTCGAGCAGCCCAAGCGATCCCTTTGGCTTGGTGAGGTCGTCGATCTTATCCTGCAGCTGGGCTGCAATGGCCCTATCGGGTCGTTTGATGGAAAATGTCTTCATTGTCTTCTCTATTTTAGTGTCACGATGTGCGTATCACGTATTACGAGCGGTCGGTTACAAGGTTTACCCCGTCGGTTACACCTTTTTTGTGCCCGGTTGCAAAGGTTTACCCGTCAGTTACCAAGTTTTGGGCGTCGGTTACAAGGTTTTACCCGCCGGTTACAGGTTTTTTGCCATTGGTTACCATGTTTTACCCGTCGGTTACGGTAACTGGGCACTAAATACTTGTAACCGATTCTGAAAATATGGTAACCGACCATCCCAAATATCTTCTTTCACTTCGCCCATTTTCACCTAGCCCTTACAGGCTAGGCTTTACGATTACACCCTTTCAGGGCTTGTATTTCTTCCTTTAACTTCATCTACCTTCTGAAATAACTTCATCTACCTTCTCTTCTAAACCTAAACGGCCTCACCTTCTCCTCGGGCAGGTTGGCCTTAAAGCCATCATAGCGGGCAAGGGTGAAGAACAGATCGGACAGGCGATTGATGTAGGCGGCTATCCAAGGCTCTACGCCTCCCTCCTCTACTACAGGACAGAGTTCACGTTCGGCCCTTCGGATGGTGGCGCGTACAATATGACATAAGGCGCTCACCTCGGTCTGCCCGGGAAGGATGAACTCCGTGCTTTCTCCCATTTCCTGGGTCATCTCTTCCATCCACTTCTCGCAAAAGGGGGCGCCATCTTCCACCTTTGGAGCATTCGATGGCCTTGGCGACTCGGGTACGGTAGCTATATGCGACATGGTGTGCATCAGCCCCATTTGTACGGTGTACAGCCGCTCCTGCCAGGGATGCTCGTCGCCCAGCTTTGTGCGCAAAAGGCCAATGAACGAGTTGGCCTCGTCGATGGCGCCGTTGGCCTCTATGCGGCAGTGATTCTTCGGAACGCGAATGCCGCCTGCCAGCGATGTGCGGCCCTTATCGCCGCCACGGGTGTAAATTGCCATTGCTTACTTTTATTTTAGTATCACGGGAGAATGTCTCCAATAATCACTACATGCTAAATCAGCGCGATTACCCTCCTTTACAAGGAGGGGTCGGCGTAGCCGGGGGTGGTTGTCGATTTTGGATACAAAACCACCCCGCCCTACGGGCACCCCTCCTTAAGAAGGAGGGGAATCGCGCCGAGTAAACGTTGTTATAAACAAGAAATGTTTGCTATCAAAAGCCTTCCTTCTGTATACCCCTGACAGGGTTTCAAACCCTGTCAGGGGTATTATATTCACTTCTCACTACTCCCTTCTCACTATTTCACCTTTACCGGAATTCCCGACACCATCAGCACCACCTCATCGGCCGTTGATGCGATGTGCTGGTTTAGCCAGCCCTGCAGGTCGGTAAACCTTCGTTGGATGGCATTCTCGGCATGACCGCCCATCCCAATCTCGTTGGAGATAAAAATGAAGGTGGCAGGTTGCTCTACGAGCTGCGCAAGCTCCGCCTTAAGTTCCTCCAGCGACTTCTCGATATCCGAATCGTTATCGAAAAAGAAGTTGGTAGCCCAAAGAGTCACGCAATCTACCACCACCACACGGTTAGCGAGGTCGTGGCGGCTGAGGAGTTTCTCCTCTTCGATGTTGGTCCACATCGGACCACGATCTGCCTGATGGCGTTCCACACGAAGACGAAAATCATCGTCCCAGATGCGCGAGGTGGCCAAGTAAACGGGATTTTCAGCCAACTCGAGAGCCAATCGCTGAGCGTAGCTGCTCTTTCCTGAGCGCTGTCCACCGGTAATGAGAATAATTTTAGATGCCATCCAGTAAGTATTAAAAGTTAGCAACTCATATATGGTATCACGACGCACGTATCAAGTATCACGAGGCTTACGCCAATTATATTTGACATCCAATACCCGTATATTCTGTCGTCTTTCGTGATACATGTGTCGTGTGTCGTGATTCCATCGGTGTAGAATTGTTTCATTAGAAGTTTATAGTAGCCTTCATCGAGAACATTCTTCCAGGAAGGTTATACCCACGCTTCTCGTAGTAGTTCTCGTCGGTTACGTTGCTTACATAGCCCATCAGACTTATCTTTTTGGTTACATCGTAACCTAAATATAGATCCAAGGTCATCATTTGAGGGTAACGCACCTCTACGTACTGATCGTAGAAGCTCCAGTTACGGTCGTAGCGGTAGCCAACGTAGCGTCCCTTGAAGCCTGCTGATAGCTTGTTGCTCTTGTAATCGGTTCCATAGACGATATTATTGTCGGCTACATTAAGCATGCGGTGACTCATCTTACCTAAGCCGTACTCATCGAGCTCCTCGTTAGCGTTTAGGATGGAGGTGAACTTGATGTACGAGGTTAAATCGAATCGATTTGCTGCAAGATAGCCAAAGTTATAGGCAACGCTAGCCTCAAGACCATCAATTGTACCGGTGCTGGCATTCTGGAAAGTGTTCAGTCCCTTGATCTCGCTTCCATCGGCATAGATGAACTTGCCATCTTTGGTGGTGTACTTCACCTCAAGGTTGTTCAGGTTATCGGCGGTTACATCCACAAATACCTGTACGCCGTTATTCTTCGACTCTGTTCTAAAGTAGCCAAGCTCAGTGCTCCAGCCATTCTTATTGTATGATACTCCAAGATCAAACGATTTCGATTCAAGGTTCTTCAAATTCTTATTTCCTACGGTGATGGCTACCGTCTTATTTTTGGTGTCGAACACCTCTGAGTAGCCGGCCAGCTGGTAAACATCGGCATAGGAGAAGCCGCTCCCGGCATTGGCCTTGATGGATAGCCCCGGTAGTACCTTGTAGGTTATGCCTAAGCTAGGGCTAAAGATGGCGTTATTCTCCTTATTGGCAGGATTGGTCATTTTCTCGGTTTGCTTTAGGTCGTACTTGTTGAAGTCGTAACGACCTCCAAGGCTGGCCAACAGCTTGCCCTTAAAGAATTCGAGATTACCCTGAACGTAAAGACCAAAATTTCTTAGTGCGAAGTCCTGATTGTATGGCTTGATTCGCTCCCCAAGGTTGTTGTAGCGCTCGCTTAGCGATTGCGAGTGGGCATAATCAACGCCAATGGTAATATGATGCTGATTAATGCGAACAACGCTTTGCGCCTGCACTCCGCTCCACTCCAGTTCCCTCGATATCGATAGGTAAGGAGTAACAAACGCCTTCTTCTCATAAATCACCTCATCATCCGAAACATCCCTGCCATAGTATCCTTTTACCATTGCGGTTACGTTACGACCAATTGATCCGGTTAGCGAGATATCGCCGGAAGTATAGTTCAAATCCTTGCGGGTAGGAGTTGTTCCATACGCTATGTCGCCGGGCGACTCCACATCGTTGGCAATAGAGCGGTTTACGTAGGCATTCAGCTTCCAATCGCGACAGATATCGTAGCCCAAGCGTAGATCCATGTTGGTTTTGGTGTACTTAGTAAACGGACGGGTGTCTCCATCGCCACGCTTATCGGGATCGGTAGTCTCTGCTCCAGTCTTCTTGTAGAAGTTGGTAACCTCGCCGCCGCCGAGCCATCCTCTAAAGATGTTCCCCTTGCCCATCTTGTAATCTTTGGGGTTATTCGAGATGGAGAATCCGGCATCAAAATCGAGCTTAGGTGCGATAGAACCACCCACCGACACCGACGAGTTTACCTTATCGCACGATCCGTAGCTGAAGGATGCTGTTCCACCAATAGCCCCCTTGCTATTTTTGGTGATGATGTTTACAACGCCACCCATTGCCGTTGGACCGTAAAGCGCCGATGCAGGACCTTTGAGCACTTCAATCCTTTCGACGTTCGATAGATCTATCATGCTTAAGTTGGCACTTCCTGCAGGGCGACCGTTTATTAGTATTAGCGTTTTGGAGTTCAACTTCCCATTTTCGGGGCGAAAGCCACGGATGCTCACCCCCGAAAGAATGCCGGGATACTGCACCACATCGAGCCCCGCATTTTCCTTAAGAATAGAGGTCAAATCTTTTTGTGGAGCCCTTTCGATAAGAGCTAAATGAATCATCTCGATACGTTGAGAGACGTTCTCCTTCTTTACTGCCATCCGCTGTCCAACAACTACCACCTCATCTACCTTGAGGTTCATCTTTATGCTGTCAGATTCGTAGGCACTTGCAGCACCTGCTGTTCGAATTAATCCGGCAACAAGCAATGCCGCAACTAAAACCTTTTTCATTTAATGGTTATAATAAATTAAACAATAGCCCTACTCCCACGAGGGCATCATCGTTTGCACCAACAAGGCAGGTTTCCTGGCTTCCGTCGCATCGCTGTGCCTTCCCACCATTAGGCAGTGACCACTTATCAGGATGTTGCTGACGGTTACAGTAGCGGGTCTGCTCAGGATTTGCACCTGATTCCCTTTTAAAGGCGTCCCTTTCACCTTGCGGTAAGGAGTATATCAATTTTTCAGCTCTACTAGTAGCTCGTTTATTGTTTCAAATTCCATTTCTTTACAGCCAACCGAGACCAACTTGTACGGTTTCGTGGCATCTCTAACCACCCGAAGATGGTTTTCTGCTTTTACATTCTTATTTGCAACGGCAATCCCATTACGATGCAACGCCTTTTCGATCCAGAAGTGGCTTCCTGCATCGGCATCAAGAGATATTAGTTTCTCGTGCTTCTCATTTAAACGGAAGCGTCCGATGCTTCGGTCGAAGATGATGCTGTCGCGCTCGAAGTAGGAGTTGAATGCACCCGATAGCACCAAGTCCTCGGGAGCGCCACATGCTACTTCACGCTCCTTACCCATTAGCCAAATCTTATCGGAAAGATCGAGCGCTAAATCCAAGTCGTGCGTCGAAAGAAGTATCGCCTTATCCATTTTATCGGTGAGCTTGCGCAGCAGCATGGTTATCTCGATACGGCTGGGAAGATCAAGGAAAGCCGTTGGCTCATCCAGAATGATTATTGGCGTTTGCTGTGCAAGCGCCTTTGCAATCATCACCTTTTGTCGCTCGCCATCGCTCAGCGAGCTGATGCGACGGTGGGTTAGCTCGCCGATACCTACGCTATGAACAACCTCTTCGATAACCTTATGGTCTTCCGAGGTTAGTCGCCCAAAGAAGCCCAGATAGGGATGACGGCCAAGGGCTATCACTTCGTAGACGAACAGATCGCCCACCACCACCTGATCGGTAAGCACCACGCTTACCAGCTTAGCCCGCTCGCGCTGCGAAAAACTGTCGATAGATCTTCCATCAAGCAATATATCGCCCGATAACTTGGGTTGAAAGCCAGCCAACGTCCTTAGGAGCGTTGATTTGCCAACCCCATTTACACCTAGCAGCGATGTCAGCTCGCCTTTGGCTAAGCTAAGGTTCATCTTTTGGTGCACCACCTTTTGTTCGCCACGTAGCTGGTAGCCAATATTAAGATCGGTTGTCTTTAGCAGGTTTCTCATGGCAATCTTTTTAGTTTAAACCTTGACTTTTGCTCCTGTTAAGGATTACGTAAAGCATAACAGGTCCTCCTAGCATCGGCGTTATAGCGTTTAGTGGCAGAATAGATCCTGAGCCCGGCAGCGTGGTTAGCAGATTACACAGAAGAGCCAATAGCGCTCCTAAAATCAGCGTAAACGGCAGCAGCGAACGATGATCTACCGATCCGAGCAGCATCCGAGCAATGTGGGGAACCGCAAGTCCTAGGAAAGCAACTGGTCCGCAGAATGCGGTGGTTACCGCAATCAGCAATCCGGCACTAAGAAGAATCAGCAAGCGAGTTTTTTGCAGTGCAACTCCCAAATTTTCGGCGTACCGTTGTCCCAGCAGCAGCGCATTCAGCGATTTGATGAGTAAAAGCGCGATAAGCAGTCCAACACTCACCGCAGTAACGAAGAATGGTATCTGCTTTAGCGATATACTGGAGAAATCGCCCATACCCCACATCACAAAGGCATGCACATTTTCGTGCGAGGCGTAAAAATTTAGTATCGATATGGCCGATGAGGCGATATATCCAATCATGATGCCCGCTATGAGCAGCACCAAGTTGCTTTTTATGTAATTCGACAGCACCAATACCAAACCAAGAATGGCAGATGCGCCAACAAAAGCAGAAACTACCACCAAAAGGTGTCCGCCAATGCCCAGCGATCCGTACTGCCCCATGGTTCCACCCAAAAAAAGCATAACGATAGCCACACCAAGGTTAGCACCTGCGCTAATACCCAACAGTGATGGTCCGGCAAGCGGGTTCTGAAACATAGTTTGCAGCATCAGCCCGCTAACAGCGAGCGCAGCTCCGGCAAACAGCGCTGTTATTGCCTGTGGTAGGCGCGTAACCAGCACAATGTTGGTCCACGATGTGCGTTCTCCATCGCCACCAAGAAGGATTCGGGTTACAGCATCAATTGGTATATGGATTGAGCCGTAGGCAAGGTTTGCCAAAAAGAGAACGGCAATTAGAACCGCGCATACCGCTACAATCGTTGTATTTACAGCAGGTCTTCTCATTACTTCATCAGCTGAAAGTATACCTGCTTATGATTGGGAAGCAGCTCCGGATGAAGAATCTTTACCAAGTCGGCAAGAATCACATCTGGCTCCATCACGCCCTTTTCGTAGTACGAAATTCGGTTGGTATTGCAGTGGATAACCTTACGGGTCTTGTACGCCTTGAACATCTTGTATCCATCGTACTCTTTTCCAAGATCGTCGTAGGTCATATCCTGAGGTTTGTTGTACTTTACCAGCCAGTAGTCGGCATTTTCTGCTTTCTGATAAACGGCTTCGAAGGAGAGCGGAATTACCCCGCTTTGCTTCACATCGTCCCATAAATAGCTGGCACCTGCATCCCTAAAAAAGCTGGACATGTAGCTATTGCCGCTAGGCATATTCCACACCTGACCAAATTTCTTATCGGCAAATATGGAGGGCTTAACCTTTGCCCCCTTTGCGATTTCGCGAACCTTACCGTATCTATCGCAGAGGGCAGAATAGATCGAATCGGCCTGCTTCTCCTTTCCGTAAAAAAGAGCAAAGAACTTAATCCACTCGGCGCGTGCCAGCGGACTGTTCTCCATATACGAGGCCACCTCAACAATCGGAATACCGGCCTTATCCATCTTCCCGTATCCCATATCCTTGAATGGTGAAACCAGAACAATATCGGGGTTGGAGTCGATAAGCCCCTCGACGTTTACTGCCGAAGCCTCGCCAAGCAGCTTAATTTTGCCGCTAGCAATTCCTTGCTTTACCATTTGATTCTCGATGTAACGCTCTTCGGCAACGCTTGTGATGGTCGATACCTGGCCGAGGAGTTCGAGCGAGCCGACAAAAACCGAGTAGAGGCACGATATTTTTGAAACAGGAACACGAACCACATCGCCTTCGGGCAGATTGTCGGGAATGGAAGCTTCTCTACTTACCAGAATATAGCGGTGCAGCAGCACCGAATCCTTCCAAGGATTCACCACTTCTACTACCTTGTAGCCGTCGAATTCGGTTATGGTAAAGCCTTTTGCATCCTGCAATTCAACTTTCTTTCCATCCTTCATTCCAGCTCTTTTGCTGCCACCCTTGTTGCAGGAAACTCCAATGAGGCTTACAGCCAAAAGAATGAATGCGATTAGATTTCTATTCATTGTATGATCTTTTTTATTTGTTTCTCAACTTACCCCCGCCTAGGGGCCTTCGTTTTGAAGAATTACCTCCTCTACTGGCCGTGGGAGCCAAAATGCAGCTTCGCTTTCCTTCCCACTGGCCGTGGGAGCCAAAATGCAGCTTCGCTTTCCTTCCCACTGGCCGTGGGAGCCAAAATGCAGCTTCACTTTCCTTCCCACTGACCGTGGGTGCTAAAATGCAGCTTCACTTTCCTTCCTACTGGCTGTGGGAGCATAAAAGCAGCAACATTTCGCTTTGCTCCACTTCCGGTTTTCTTTTTCTATATGCAGCACATTTCCTCCTGTACACTGAACTCGCGCATGGTGCTAATTACAAATGCCACCCGCTGCTCCACCGAAACCTTTGGCAGCATCACTACCCGATAGCCCAATTCGGTATATGCTTCCAGCAGCAGGTTGTGTAGTCTTTGGCACTCCTCGAAGGATTGAGGTCGCTCGCTATCGTTCACAAATATCTCCTGCCATGGAGGAGCCACCAAAACCTGCTTGGCGTAGCGTTTACCATCGCTAAATAGGTATTCAGGAACAGGTTTACCACCATTGCGCAGGTAGGCAATGATGTCTGGAATGCCCCTGTCGTAAAAGCAGAGCCCCTTCACCTCCTTTTCGAGTAGTAGGGCTTTCATACGACGGTGACACTCGGCGGCAAAAGCCTCCAGGTTGCTCCATGGCAGCAGGTCGGTGCCGTTTTTGTTGGCTTCCACAATTATCTGGCGCGACACCTCGTCGAAGCAGGGCATACCTGCCTCGCGTAGCGCTGCTATCAGCGTCGATTTGCCTGTGCCCGGACCTCCGCTTATCACAAAATGTCCGTTCATGGCAGCAGCGTTAGGGTTAACGATATTATTAGCACTGCAACCAGCGTTACCAAATGGTTCACACGAGTTGCCACCTGCATATCTTCCATTGTAAACGTCCTACTGTATTCGCCAATGGTAGGCTTGCTATGGAATACGCCTCCGTAGTAGCTACCGCCACCAAATTGGCAATTTAGAATGCCTGCCAAAGCAGCCTCGGGATAACCTGAGTTTGGACTAGTATGCTTTGATCCGAATCTTACAATGAAATCAAACGAGCGCCAGCTAAACGATACTGTTGCCATAAGCAATGCGGTAAGGCGTGATGGAATAAAGTTGGCAACATCGTCTAAGCGGGCAGCCGCACGACCGAAGAGGAGGAATCGCTCGTTTTTGTAGCCCCACATGGAGTCGAGCGTGTTAACCATCTTGTAGGCCATCATCCCCGGAATGCCAAGCAGCGCATAGTAGAAGAGTGGCGCAACCACCCCATCGCTCAGGTTTTCGGAGAGCGTTTCGAGAGCTGCCTTGCGTATTTGCGCATCAGTTAGCGCGGAAGTATCGCGCCCTACAATGCGTCCTACGGCATTCCTGCCGCTATCAATATCTTTCTCTAATGACTTAAATACGTTGCGCACCTCCCAAATAAGCGTACGATTCGCCAATCCGTAGAAGACAAAGAGGGCTGTAATGCCAATCCCCACGACAAGTGGAAGCTGCTTTACCCAATGCATCAATCCAAAGAATAGGACAAAGGTTATGCCTACCAAAGCGAAAGCACCAAGAGCACCCTTTGCGATAAGAACGCTTCCACGTCGCAACAGCTTCTCACAATGATGAACCATCTTCCCAAATAGTACGATAGGATGCGGAAGCCAAGCAGGATCGCCAAGCAGCAAATCGAGGAGATACCCCAGAATGAGCCCTGCTATAGCAGTGTTTACGGTTTCCATTGCTTCAGCGCATTTACAAGTTTTTGGTTGATGGCATCATCCTGAGGAGAGATGCGCACATATGAGGCGTTTAGCCCACGGAAATTGGAGGCGTTGCGTATGAGCAACCCATACTCCTTTATAAGATACTGCTTTAGCTGGGCTGCATTACCCCTCTTTAGCCTCAGCAGGAAGAATGGGGTTTCCGAGGGTAGAACCTCTACAAAATCAATAGCAGCGAGCTGCTCGCATAGCTGCTCCTTTTGGGTAAGCCAACGCACTAAGGGCAGCGGGTACTTATCGCCATTTACAATAAAATGCTTGGCAACGGCTACCGCAATGGTGTTAACCGACCACGGTATGCGAACCTGAAGCAACTGCGCCACATTATCGGCGGCAGACACCACGTAGCCCACTCGGATACCAGGAATGGCGTAGCACTTGGTAAGCGACCCAATAATTATCAGGTTACTATAATCGAGCACATCGGTAGCATGCAGTAGCTCTTCGGTGCAAAATGTGGCGTACGATTGGTCTATCACAAATAGCTTATCGGGATTAGCTTCTAGAAGCTGCAGCAGCTGGTTGCGAGTCCATACTCTGCCTGTTGGATTGTTCGGATTGCAAATCCACACCATGTCGGCGACATCGGGAATGACCCCAACAAAATCATCCTCATTTAGGAATAGCAGCTCGTGCTCGTGAATCCGGCAGGCATCCTCGTACTCGCTGAATGTGGGTACCACTACCAACGAACGGCTCTTGCGCCATGCCTGTGCTATCAGGTAGATAGCCTCAATTGCTCCGTTGCTCACCAGCACGTTGGGAAGGGCTACACCGTTAACCTCGGCCAGAAGCATACGCAAGCTGCGCGCATCGGGCTCGGGATAGCTGGTGATATCGGTTAATGCCTCAGATACCACGTTCTGCAAGTCGGCAACGTAACCATCGTACCATACGTTGGAGCTGAAGTTCCCTACAATAGGAACTTCACAAGTAGCGATATCGTCTCCATGACCAAAAAGCATAATCTTGTTGTTTTAAACAGATGTTAGACTTTAGACATTAGATTTTAGATTTGCTTACGCCAGCCTTAAGCTCGAACCGTATCTCATAGTCTAGCATCCTCAATCTAATGTCTAACATCTATTATCTAACGTCTAATTTCTAACATCTCATAAACCTTCTCCACATCTACATATCTGCGCACATGGTTGGCAAGCAGGTTGTACTGCTCCTCCTTAAACTCCTTGTAGTCGAAGGTTCGTGTTTCGAGCTGCGATTTAAAAGGGGCAAGCAGATGGTCTATCACCACTGCATTATCCAGAATACCGTGGATGTACGTTCCGAAGCAACGGCTATCAACATGCACGCCATCGGCATTGCCGCTGGTAAGCGTGTTTAGCGTTGAGGCGTTGCCCGAGAGCAGCTCCGTTTCGCCCATATGTATTTCGTATCCCTCGCAGATTGCAGGGCTATCTAGGAAACTAAACTGTACCTGACGGGTAACCTTTTCGCCCTGCATGGTGGTTCGTACGGGTAGCAATCCCAATCCAGGTAGGGCATCAATCGTACCCTCCACATGCTGCGGATCGCACAGCTCCATGCCCAGCATCTGGTATCCACCGCAGATGCCAATCACTGTTTTACCATCCCTATATGCTTTAACGATGGCCGCCGCAGCGCCATTCTTACGTAGCTCGTACAGGTCGGCAAGGGTCGATTTTGTTCCAGGGATGATGATGATATCCGCCTTAGAAATTTCATCTACATTGTTGGAGTAGAAGAGGTGCACGCGCTCATCGCGCTCCAGCACGTCGAAATCGGTGAAGTTGGACATGTGGCGCAGCAGCACCACCACAACATTCACCTTACCGTCTACGGCGGTGCGGTTCTTTAGGTCGAGCATCACCGAATCTTCCGCCTCGATATGGATATCCTTAAAGTAGGGTATAACGCCCAGCACCGGTACCTTACAAAGGTCCTCGATAATCTTAACGCCATCGGTAAATAGCGATATATCGCCCCTAAACTTATTTATGATGATGCCCTTTACCAGCCTGCGCTCCTCCTCGGTTAGCAGCATCATCGTACCGTAAACTGATGCTATCACACCGCCACGGTCGATATCGGCAACCAGAACAACGGTAGCGTTGGCATGCTGAGCCATCGGCATGTTAACCAGATCACGCGAGCGAAGGTTTACCTCGGCAATGCTTCCGGCACCCTCTATTACAATAGGATTAAACTGTGCGTGTAGGCGGTCGAATGCCGCGTGAACCTCGGCACGAAGCCTCTCACGGTCGGTACCATTGAAGTAGTCGGCAGCGCTCTTGTTACCCGCAACCCTGCCGTTGAGCACCACCTGGCACATGCGGTCGGTTGTTGGCTTAAGCAGGATAGGGTTCATATCGGTGCAGCAGGGGATGCCGGCGGCCTCGGCCTGAACGGCCTGTGCGCGACCAATCTCCAGTCCCTCGGGTGTAGCGTACGAGTTTAGGGCCATGTTCTGCGCCTTAAACGGAGCAGGTTGATAGCCATCCTGCAGAAAAATGCGGCAGAACGCTGCGGCCACAACGCTTTTACCAACATCGCTGCCGGTGCCTGCAAACATTATCGGACGAAGGGAGTGCTTACTCATTCTCTTTTAGGGTTCACTTTGCGGTGATTGCTCTGCAAATAGGGTAGGATGCGATTTATCCAGAGCTTAAAGAGAATCTTAAGAATCTGTATCGACCCGCTCTATTCCCGGAGCGTCTTAACTTGGATGACATTGGCAGGTCTTCTGGCTCATTCCCGTTTTGAAACCTTCCCAGCACAGCGGCCAGTGGCTCTTCATCAAAACGTTTTGCGGAATTTACAGCTGCGGGTACAGCTCCGAAGTTTCATCGGATTCCCTCTTATCCTACCGAGGCAGGATACCAAATATCGGTGACAAAGATGGGGATATTTTTTTTGAAAACCAGCAGTTCTTTGCAAAATGGGTAAAACCAAGCTTTTCCCGAGAACCTTGGTGCAGTTATATGCTCTCGCTTGCTTCTAGGCCAGCATCTCTAATCGTTTTGATAGGAATGGGTACAATATATTTTTTTTCGTAATCAACTTGTTGAATAGACTTTTCCTTTACTGATATAGGAGGTTATCCTACATTAGAAGCAATTTTTCTTTTTCGTGCAATGTGATTGAAAAGCACTCCGAAAACAATAACGGCTAGCAGAATGGCGTATGGGCTTACGGCATGGTTTTCGTTATTCTCAGTGTTGTTGAGGCCTTCTATAAATTCGTCAATTCGGTTAAAGTAAGCCTCTTTTAGAGCCAAAGGTCCTTCCATATGTCCCCCGTCGTAGGCAACCGATTCAACGTGTTTACTGCTTGCGAAAGCGGCAGTGCTCGATTCGCAAATCGTATCGTATTTCCCATTAAGTAGGAGGATGGGCTGGCAGAGGTACTGAAGGTTGTTGTTGTAGTCGTATGCGCTGGCTGGTGTGGCCATCTTTCTTTTGTAGATTTGTTCTATTTGGTTAATGGCGCTATCCATATCGCAAACGTACGAATCGCCGATAATGAAATCGCCCTTATGCTTTAGGGCAATTGTAGTGGTCATTATGCTGCCCATCGACATGCCAAAGAGCCCCACCTTGCTGTTGGGATATCGCTTTTTGATGTAGTTGTAAGCGGTGTTGGCATCTATACTAAATTCGTCGTAGTAAAGAGTGTCCTTTTCGATGGAAAATTTGTCGCTGAGACCAAAACCGCGGTAGTCGAACATGATAGTTCGGTAGCCCCGTTCGGCAAGGAGCATTCCGTAGCCAAGCCACTCCTTAATGTTGCCCGAGTCGGGGTAGCAGATGAGCACTGTTACGTTCTTATCCTTAGCCGTTGGGGCAATGTCGGCCAACTGGAGGTGGTATTTGTCATGTGTTATCACCCTTGTAAAGGTGATGTTTGGATATTTCTGGGTAATACTTTGAATATTGTAGCTGCCGCTTGGCTTAATCCCATAAACGGTTGCACATCCCAATACAAGGATAATTGCTAGGGTAAGGTAACGTAAGGTATGGCTCATATTGTAAAAGGTATAAAGTATCAATGCACAAGATATAATAAAGACAAGATATTTTCTACAAAACGAGTTGAATCATGATTTGTAGTTCTTGTTCCTATTCTCATTAGTATAGTGCTTTATACATAACTCCGAAAAGTAGTAGCTATTGTGTTGAATTGCTACAAAATTGAGCAAAAAGAAAGAGGATGCCCACAGGGACATCCTCTTGTGTATTATGCAGCTCGTTGGCTAGATGGGTTTAATCCAGTACGAGTAGCTGTAACTTTTAAACTTAAGCTGATACTTTTCTATAGGCCACGAGCCCCAGCTGTCAACACCGCCTACGCCCATTTGCTGGAGGTCTACGTTAAAGTTGATGAATGGTGCTTCGGTAAGCTCGCCAGAGTGATACTGTTTTTTATCTACTTCAGGATCTAATTGGTCGATGGTGTAGGGTAAAGCGCAGACGTTAAGATGCTCTTCACCTTCAATTTTCACCCCTTTGCCTTTAGCGTTGGTCATGGTTAGCCAGCGAACATCGCTCTTGTTGCCGCTCTCTTGTGGGCGGGCATAGGGAAAGTAAGCTTCGCTAACGTTCTGCTTGTAAAGGCCAACAATGGCGGATGTTTTGCGATCCCAGTAACTTTCCCATGGGCCACGACCGTACCAGCTGATGTTGCTGTAGGCCTTGTTCAAGGTCATGGCATTACCTACTCGAAGCAGCCCTTTGTAGGTTCCCTTAACAGCAGTAAAGCTATTGCTCACCTTAATGTTACCTTTAGCATCGATGGTGAAGATTTGCTCGGAGATGGCATCGCCATTCAGCAGGCTCTTTTTAATGTTAACCGTAACGGTGCCATTGCCGTTATCCTTAACGGTAGCATCGGTAAGGGTGCCCTCGTCGTAGGCGCTGCGCCACATGCGGAAGTTCTTGTTAAAGCCTGCTCCTATGTCGTTGTCGTTTGGTGCACGCCAGAAGTTTGGCTTAGGACCTTCGCTAATAATCGTTTCCTTTCCTATCTTGTAGGATGATAGCACGCCCGTCTTAAAGTCGAAGTTCGCCTCGAACGCACTGCCCTTTACGGTAACAGTCCTACCATCTTCCACTATGGTAAGTTTACCTTTAGCTGGAGCCACGTCAACCTTTGCGGCCTTCGATTGTACGGAAAGCTGTGCGTAGGTTTGGTCATATCCAGCAGGAAGGAGTGGCTCTTCCTTCTTTAGGGTGTAAACGATATTGAGGAAGTACTCCTTGTCTGCTTTAAGCTTTGTTTTGTAGGCAATGGCAACGTCCTTTGATGTTTGTGGGGCTGTGTTGATATCGCTTATTACGCCTTTTTCAACAACTTTACCATCTTCAACTAGGCTCCAGTTAAGCTGGAAGTTCGACAGATCGCGGAAGAAGTAGCCATTGGTGATGGTTACCTTACCCGATTTTGGATCGTCAGATTTGGTTTTGATGTGCTCGTAAACCTTTTTTACTTCGCGTGACATGGGGGTGTATCCTCTATCGCCGGTAACAACTCCCTTTACGCAGAAGTTGTTGTCGGAGAAGTTCTCGTCGACAGGACCTTCTAGAGGGAAATCGCCGCCGTAGGCAATGATGCGCTTGCCGTTCTTAACGGTGTCGATACCCTGATCGATCCACTCCCAGATGAAGCCGCCTTGCAGCGATGGGTAGCTTTCGATAACGTCCCAGTACTCTTTGAAGTTGCCAAGGCTGTTGCCCATAATGTGCGCATACTCCGACATAATAAGCGGACGGGTAGGGTTACCCTTCGAGTACTCGATCATCCATGCTGGATCGGGGTATTGAGGGCAAATAATATCGGTGTTGTAGTCCCATTCTGCACGCTCGTACTGTACAGGACGGTTATCGTTAGCCTTAAGCCAGTCGTAAGCAGCATAGAAGTTGCTACCGTTGCCGGCTTCGTTGCCTAGCGACCAGAAGAGCACGCAGGTTCTGTTCTTATCGCGCTCGTACATGCGCAGGATGCGCTGCATGTGAGGATTGAACCAAGCATTATCGTTGCCAAGGGTGTACTCAAGGTCGTAGTAGCGACCGTGCGACTCGATGTTGGCTTCATCGATAACGTACATGCCGTACTCATCGCAAAGGTCGAAGAAGTAAGGATCGGGTGGATAGTGCGAGCAGCGAACGGCGTTTACGTTCAACTTCTTCATCATCTCAATATCCTTACGCATTTCTTCGTGGGTTAGGGTGTGCCCATTTCTTGGGCTAGCCTCGTGACGATTTACTCCTTTAAAGAATACGCGCTTGCCGTTTACAAGAACATCGGTTCCCTTTACCTCTATGGTTCTGAAGCCTATTCGTTGTGGAATAACTTCAACGACTTCGCCCTTTGAATTTTCTAGTGTGATGAAAAGGGTGTACAGGTTAGGAATCTCTGCCGACCACTGCTTAACATTAGGAATGGTTCCAGAAAGGGAAACCATTTTATGGTAGCGTCCTAGCACCTCGTTCTTGGTCGATTTTTGGCTGAAAACAACCTTACCATCGGAGTCTACAATTTTGGCTGAAACGAAAAAGCTTTCGGGTTTACTATGAAGGGTATTCTTATCAACTATATAGCTCGATACATTGGCATCTAGCTTAAATGAACCATCCTTGTAGCTATTGGTGAGCTCAGACTTCAGCTTAAAGTCGCGGATGTCGATAAGCGGAGTTGCGTATAGGTATACATCCCTTTCGATACCCGAAATGCGGAACATATCTTGGCATTCGAGGTACGAGCCATCGCTCCAGCGGTACACCTGAAGGGCTACAAGGTTCTTGCCAGACTTTACCCACTTGGTAATGTCGAATTCGGCCGCAAGCTTGCTATCCTCGCTGTATCCAACCTTTTCTCCATTTACGTAGATGAAGAAGGCCGATTTTACGGCTCCAAGATGGATAAAAATTTGCTGGCCTTTCCAATCCTCGGGCAACTCGAATGTCTTGCGGTACGATCCTACCGGATTGTAGTTTTCGGGAATGTCGAAAGGAGGATTAAGCTTAGCTCCTCTTTTGGCATTTCCTGCAAACTCGTATGCGTGATTGGTATAGATCGGAATTCCATAGCCGTTTACCTCCCAGTTTGCAGGAACCTTAAAGTTGTCCCACTTCGAATCGTCGAAATCGGGGAGATAGAAGTTTTTTGGGCGATCGTTAGGATTCTTTACCCAGTTGAACTTCCAATTGCCGTTAAGCGAAAGAAAACGCTTCGAGTTTTCCTTTTTCAGGCTCTTTGCTAGGTCTTCGCTTTCGAAGGCAAAGCTTGTGGCTCGCATAGGCTGCCGGTTCACCTCAACAACCTGAGGAGTCTGCAGTTCTGTCGGAAGCGTTTGTGCCAGAGCTCCTCCTATTAAGCAGAAAAATGGTGCTATAAGTAAATGTTTCCTCATAACGGAGTGTTTAGATTATGAAGCGTTAAAGATACATCTAAAAAGGAATAAACAGGGCTATTACCTTTAAAAACAAATACCTACTGGTAGGGTTCGGGTTGAGGAATTACTGCAAGCTAGTTCTGCTTATTTAACAATTGCAGGTTCGGGTGTCATGCTTAGATTCTGTTATTTTGCTGGCGTTCCTACAACCGTGGTAGGACAATAACAAGTTGTAAAAGGATTTCATTACGATATGTTCGCATTTCCTGAGCCCGACCGTAAACCGAATCAGCAGGATGTTCTTCGGCTGGCCTGCGAGCCGCTGGATGTTGTTCGGATTGCTTTTATTGGACTTGGCAAAAGGGGGAAAGAATCGATCAACCACTACATGTACATCAACAATGTGCAAATTGTGGCGGTTTGCGATGTTAACCCTTCCAATCTTTCTTTTGTTGCAGATAAGCTTCGGCAGCATGGGCTTCCTGCTGCTCGTGAGTATGATCAGCCCGATGATTGGAAGACGGTATGCGCGCTTCCCGATGTCGACCTAGTATACATTTGCACGCATTGGCAATTGCATGCGCCCATTGCTGTGTACGCTATGCAAATGGGGAAGCATGTTGCTGTAGAAGTGCCGGCGGCTCTTTCGGTAGAGGATTGCTGGGCATTGGTGGATACGGCCGAGATAACGCGTCGCCATTGCTTTATGCTCGAGAATTGCTGCTACGATAAGTTCGAGCTAACCATTCTCAACATGGCACAGCAGAATGTTTTGGGTGAAATATTTCACTGCGAGGGAGCGTACATTCACGATCTGCGCTGGCTCGATTTTGTACAAAAGCCAGATTATCTGAACTCATGGTCGATGCTGGGAAATCCTTACCCAACGCATGGGTTTGGACCGCTTTGCCAGCTGCTCAACATCCATCGTGGCGATAAGCTGGATATGCTGGTGTCCATGTCGGGCAACCAGTTTAACCATCCAGCAGCCGAGGGCGGTATGGTTAAAAAGGAATGCTGTACGCTTGGCAACGTCAACACTTCCTTAGTTAAAACCCATAAGGGGAAAACGGTGGTGTTACAGCACGACATATCGAGCCCACGGCCCTATTCCCGAAACTATTTGGTGTGTGGAACCAAAGGCTTTGCCGATAAGCGTATAGAGCCGGGTATTGCCTTTGGCGAAAATCCGAGCTGCTACCTAAGTAAGGGGGAACTGAATATAATGCTGAAGCAGTACGAGCATCCATTCTATAAGGAGCAGGGTGAAGTTGCTCAAAAGGTAGGCGCACATGGAGGAATGGACTTTATTATGGATTACCGGTTGGTGTACTGCTTGAGAAAAGGTTTGCCCCTTGATGTTGATGTGTACGATGCTGCCGAATGGTCGTGTATCGTAGAGCTGTCGGCTAAGTCGGTAGAGTTGGGCTCTACTCCTGTTAAGATTCCCGATTTTACGAGGGGAGCATGGGAAAGGCTTACCGGGCTTAGCTTCGCCCAGTAGCCTTATGCATTAGTACATTTCGATGAATTCGTAGGTGTTCCCTAGATGATCGAGAAGCTTAAGGAGATCATCTCTTTTGATAACCAGCGAGGCCGTATTTACCAGCGGATGGAAGCTAAGGAACTTCGCCTTCTGCAAGTTCTTGTCGATAAAAACATGCACATGCTTTTGGCTGTCGTTGATTAGCGCAAAAGGCGTTACCGATCCGGGTTTAACCCCAAGATACTTATCCATTCTTTCGGGGGAGGCAAAGCTGATTTTCCCCTGCTTCAACCGTTTTTCGAGATCGTGGATGTCTAGTGCCTGCGAGCATTCGAGCAGTACCAGGTAGTGCTTGTTTCCCTTATGGTTTCTGAAAAAAAGGTTTTTACAATGGGTGGCATCGATTCCATCCCAGTACTGCATGGCAATTTCGATGGTTGGAGCTTCGGGGTGCTCGTGGTATTCGTAGCCGATGTTTAGCTCATCCAAAAGTTCATATAGAGCAGGACTTCCGTTCATGCTATTTTGCGTTGCTTTGTCATGTTACACTTGGCGCAAAGGTAAGCATTTAGGTAGAACCGGTCCTAGAGCATCGGGTATGGGGAGATGATTCTCCCATGCCTCATATTCTCTATCGACGAACTTTGTGCGTTGTTTTTCAGCTTGATCGGGAAAGCTTTTTTGAGGCTAATGCTTATATGAAATGGCTCATTTCTTCCAAGAAATAATTCATTTCCTATAAGAAATGGCCCATTTCCTCCAAGAAATGCTTCATTTCTCATAAGAAATAATCCATTTCTCATAAGGAATGCTTCATTTCTTATAAGGAATAGCCCATTTGTCATAGGAAAAGGTTCCTATCTTATAGGAAAGCAGCTCCGATTAACCAGAAAATAGCACATTCGTATCCGAAATAGCTTGGAGGATAAGGGAAGCGCTTCCGCATCAAAAATTACGCGATGCATTTATTGCAATACTCGTATGCAAGTTTCGTGTAGCTAATTCTTAATGTAATCCGCTGGATGAATGTGTTAAATTTGTGTTTGTAGAATCATAACGCTACTTTTGCCGCGTTCAACTTCGAAAAACGATGATCATACTTTACAGCATTTTGCTCCGCATATATTTTGTTCTAATCCTAATCGCATCTATCTCTAACGATAAGGCAAAAAAGTGGATAAGCGGCAGGCGAAGCATTTTCAAGAGGCTACGTGCTCAAATTTCGGATGCCGATGATGTTATTTGGTTTCATTGCGCATCGTTGGGCGAGTTTGAACAGGGGAGGCCGGTAATTGAAGCATACAAGAAGCAGCACCCAAGCAGCAAAATTCTGCTTACCTTTTTCTCCCCTTCGGGCTACGAGATTCGGAAAAACTACGAGGGTGCCGATTACATCTTCTACCTACCTCTCGACACCTACTTTAACGCCAAGCGCTTTATTCAAATCGTTCGACCCAAAGCAGCAGTATTCGTGAAGTACGAGTTTTGGTACTACTACCTTCAAGCACTTCATAGAAACAGTATTCCCACCTACGTTATATCTGCCATTTTCCGCCCAAATCAGATTTTCTTCCGCTGGTATGGAGGTATGTTTCGCCGGATACTACGGAACTACCGCCAGCTATTTGTGCAGAATCAGCAGTCGTGCGACCTGCTTAGGTCTATAGGCGTAACCAATGTAACCATATCCGGAGATACCCGTTTCGACAGGGTTGCCGATATTGCCCGTAACGTAAAAGATTTACCGATAGTAGGCTCGTTTGTAGGTGACAATTTTGCCCTTATTGCGGGTAGCACTTGGCCCGATGACGAGACAATACTTGCCGAATATGCTGCTGCAAATCCGTCGCTAAAAATGGTAGTTGCTCCTCACGAAATTGGCGAGGGGCATATTCAGGACATCCTTGCAAAGTTTAGAGCGCTTAAAACGGTTCGCTATACGCAAGCTTCCCCAGAGGAGGCTGCCAATGCTCAAATCCTAGTTGTTGATACCATTGGCATTCTATCTTCCGTTTATCGGCATGGTAAGGTTGCCTACATAGGAGGGGGCTTTGGCGTAGGCATCCATAATACTCTTGAAGCGGCAACTTTTGGCCTACCCATCGTATTTGGGCCAAACTACCACAAATTTCAAGAAGCAAAAGATTTAGTTGGATTAAAAGCTGCATTCTCAATTGAGAATTATGTCCAATTTAATGACGTAATGGGTTTATTGACAAAGAATTCACAGGCTTTACACCAATCTTCAAAAGCCGCTAAAGAATACGTTACTTCTCATATAGGTGCAACACAAACCATCATACAAGGAATAATGTAAGAAAAGTAACCCTTTTTTTAAGGAGTGAATGTAAAAATCCCCCGACCGATTAACTGATATTTGTGAATATTAATATATATTTACAACCTAAGTTAGATGATTGAGCGGGGAGAGTCTGACCGTGTGTTAGCTGTGGTGATTAGCTTAGAAATAATGCAATCTTAAGATTGTGCTACCATTGGTAGTTCTATTTGGCGATAATTTTACAACAGATACATAATTAAACAAAACGGTTCAGAACATGAGAATTACATTAAAAAGGGCTTTCCTGACATTAGCAGTAGCCCTTGTTTGTTCGCTAGCGTTTGGTCAGGTTACTACTTCTTCTACGAGTGGTAGAGTCGTAGATGATAAAAACGCTCCTCTTCCTGGTGCTACGGTTCAGCTTACGCACGAACCTTCGGGTACCCAATACGGTACGGTTACCGACGCGAAAGGGACCTTTCGAATTCCTAACATGAGAGTAGGGGGCCCATACAAAGCTGAAATTAGAATGATTGGTTTTCAGACCGCAGTCTATTCGGATATTGTTCTTCAGTTGGGACAAAATTATGTTCTAAATTCTAGTTTAAAAGAAGCGACGCTGGAACTTAAGGAGGTTGTGATTCAAGCAGGGAGAAATCCTATTCTGAATTCCCAAAGAACTGGTGCTGCAACAGCTGTTTCCAATAGAGAAATAACAACTCTTCCTTCAATTAGCCGAAGCGTAAATGATTTTACAAGATTGGTTCCTCAGGCTAATGGGAATAGTTTCGCTGGTCGTGATGGACGTTATAATACTATTAAAATTGATGGAGCAGACTTTAATAATAGCTTCGGCTTGAGTTCTAAGAATCTGCCAGGAGGGGATGCTCAACCTATAAGCCTTGATGCTATTGAAGAGGTAAGTGTTAATATTGCACCATATGATGTAAGGCAGTCAAACTTTACGGGTGCAAGCATTAATGCAGTTACCCGAAGTGGCGACAATGAATATAAAGGCTCTGCATACCTCTACTATCGCGATAAATCGTTTAATGGAAAGCATGTTGGCGACTATACCTTAAATCTCACCAAATCCACCACTACAACAACAGGTGCTCGAGTTGGTGGACCTATTGTGAAAAACAAGTTGTTCTTCTTTGTAAATGCGGAAAATGAAAAATCATCTTTCCCTGGGACAATTTGGAGACCTTCAAGTTCAACTCTTGCTGCTGACCCTGCAAAGTATATATCAAGAACTACAGAGGAGGATCTTGATATAATGCGGAATTATCTAATAGGTACTCATGGGTACAATCCAGGTAGCTATAAAAACTTTGATAATTTTGAAAGCAAGAACAATAAATTTTTAGTTCGCTTGGATTGGAATATCAACAAGTCGCATAAGTTTACGGTTCGTTTCAATACAGTGAAATCTACAAATGACCAAGAGGTAAATGCAACAAGCGCTCCAAATCCTCGTTCTACCTATGGCCGTATTAGTGAAAAGTCAATGGCCTTTACTGGTGCGAACTATAATTTTGAGAATACAGTAAACTCCTTGTCTGCAGAATTAAATAGCGTATTTGGGTCAAAAATGGCCAACAAGTTTATTGTTACCTATACGAAAATTAGGGATAAAAGAGATTCTGATAGCGATATATTCCCATTTGTGGATATTTATAAAGAAGGAACTCCTTACATGAGTTTTGGTTACGAACTCTTTACCTATGATAATGATGTAAAAAACAATGTGTTTACCCTTGCAGATAACTTCAACTTCTATCTAGGTAAGCATACATTAACAGCCGGATTCTCCTACGATTACCTATACTTTGGTAATAGCTATAAGCGCTATGGAACAAGCTACTATCGATATGCATCTATGGACGATTTTATGACCAATAAGGCTCCTACTGCATTTGGTTTAACCTATCCTTATGAAGGAGCCGGAGATGGTTATGCTGAATTGAAGTTCGGCTATGGTAGCGTTTATTTGCAAGACGAAATCCAAGTGCTAGATAATCTTAAGATCACAGCAGGTCTTAGGGTTGAGCGTCCTTTCTATTTAAAAGATCCACTTCCAAATTCTGCAATTGCTGCACTTAATTTTGGAGGTCAAAAAATTGATGTTGGGCAGTGGCCAGAGGCAAAGATTCAGTGGTCTCCACGTATCGGATTTAACTACGATGTTTTGAGTGATAGGACTGTTCAGGTTCGAGGAGGAACGGGTTTATTTACCGGACGCTTACCTTTTGTTTGGTTTACCAATCAGCCTACCAATAGTGGAACTCTTCAGAATACAGTTGAAATTACAGATGCTGCTACCTTGGCAACACTTCTTTTCAATAAAGATCCATTCTATTATAAGAGTAAGTTCCCTTCATCTCCAAGTACAACAGCCCCTGGTTCAATGGCCGTTGTTTCTCCTGACTTTAAGATGCCTCAGGTATGGAGAAGCAACCTTGCTACCGATATCAAGATTCCTTTCCAGGATTTTGTATTTACAGGTGAATTTATTTACACAAAGGATGTAAATGCGGTGGTTCAGTATAATGTAAATCAAAAAGCATATAGTGGAAATCTTGTAGGACCTGATCAACGTCCAATTTTCCCCAAAGCAGCTACTAATGCTGATAAGCGTTATGTATCTTCTGTATCTACAGCAATGCAGCTGGAAAATGCTAGCAAGGGATATTCTTATTCTCTTACGGCTATGTTGACTAAGCCATACTCTAATGGGTTATCAGGATCAATTGCCTACACTTATAGCATGGCTAAAGACCTTTCTGCAAATCCAGGTTCTACCGCATCTTCTGCATGGCAAAGTAATCCTGCCGTTTACGGTCAAAATAATCCAGGATTAAGCTATTCTCAATTTACAGTTCCTCATAGAGTTGTTGGGTCTATTTCTTACCGTATTGAGTACCTAAGACATTTGGCAACAACGGTTTCTTTACTTTATGAAGGAAGTAGCATGGGTAGGTTGTCGTACATATATTCTACAGACATCAATAATGATGGAAATACTGCAGATTTAATGTATATACCAAAGGATGCAACAGAAATCACATTTACTGATATAAAGAGTAATGGTGCCGTTCTGTTTACTGCTGCTCAGCAAAATGACGCTTTTTGGAAGTTTGTAAATCAGGACGATTATCTTAAAAATCATAAGGGCCAATATGCTGAACGTTATGGGGCTGTTATGCCTTGGTATAACCGCTTTGACTTTAAGTTACTTCAGGATGTGTTTACAAATATTGGAAAGCGTCGTCATTCTTTACAAGTAAGTCTGGATTTACTTAATGTAGGCAACCTTATTAACAAGGATTGGGGTGTTCGTCAAACTCAATCTATTGGAAGCTATGATTTTACATTGCTTAAATCTACCGTAGGGACGGATAATAAGCCAACCTTCCAAATGAATACCATTACAGTTGATGGAAAACCTCAACTTCCAACTTCAACTTATAAGGATGTTAGAAGTACGTCAAGCACCTGGGGTGCATTAATTGGTGTTAGATACACGTTCTAACATTTAATACCTAATAAAAAAAGAGGCTCAAACGAGCCTCTTTTTTGTAGTATATAAGTTGCCTAAGTCCTAGATAGAATCAGGATCAACGTGTGCTAGCGGATTTTTAGAGATCTCACGGTACATAGAACGGTTGCGGAAGATGTCTATAGCCGCGTAAATGGCGCTGCGGAAGCTGTCTGGAGAGGCGATATCCTGTCCAACGAGGTTGTAGGCTGTTCCGTGGGCTGGTGATGTTCTAATTACGGGTAGTCCTGCGGTATAGTTAACGCCGCTACCAAATGAGGTTACCTTAAATGGAATAAGTCCCTGATCGTGGTACATGGCCAGCACGGCATCGAACTTGCGGAAGCTGTCAGATCCAAAGAATCCGTCGGCAGGATATGGCCCAAAGGTCATGATGCCCTCTTCGTTGGCTGCTTTAATGGCAGGTATAATTACCTCGTTTTCTTCAATACCAATT
Organism: Acetobacteroides hydrogenigenes; assembly: GCF_004340205.1. Taxonomy (NCBI): domain Bacteria; kingdom Pseudomonadati; phylum Bacteroidota; class Bacteroidia; order Bacteroidales; family Rikenellaceae; genus Acetobacteroides; species Acetobacteroides hydrogenigenes. The sequence goes on along the minus strand of NZ_SLWB01000014.1, from coordinate 80,217 downwards.
AAGCCACTGTCGCCGGCATGGGGATTTAAGCCAAGTACGGCAATTCGGGGGCCGCGAATGGCAAAATCAACAACCAACGATTCGTTGAGCATGCGCAGCTTCGAAAGGATCAGCTCCTTCGAGATGAGGAATGGTAGATCTTTGATGGGAACGTGGGTTGTTACCACCCCAATCTTTAGTACATCGCTAATCATAATCATTAGCGATTCGCTGTTAAACTTGCGCTCGAGGTATTCGGTATGCCCTGGGAAACTGAACTCTTCCGACTGAACGTTTTGCTTGTTTATAGGTGCAGTTACAAGAACATCTATTTTACCATCTCGTAAGTCTTGTGTTGCAATGTCAAGTGCTGTAACGGCGCCGGCTCCTCCTAATGGCGTCGATTTTCCAGCATCAACCCGTACGTTATCATCCATTACGTTTATAAGGTTGGAACGTTTGGGGTGGATGTCTTCAATACTTTTTGCTGGATTGAACGAGAAGTTTTCTACGTTAATAAACTTGCGATGGTATGCGGCAACCTTCGGTGATCCGTAAACCACGGGGATGCATATCTCATTAATGCGAGAATCGGCCAGCGTCTTCATAATAACCTCGTAACCAATTCCGTTTATATCGCCTTGAGTGATTCCTACTACTACTTTTCCGTCTATCATTGTAAATATTTTTTACAAAGTTAAATTTCGTCTCTAAGGTAGCAATTTACGGCTTACAAAAATTGTTACCTGTTTTTATAAATAAAGAACGGCTCTAAATGTTTAAAATTGATTGGCAAAACTGCTGGTATAGCGTTTTTGCGTTGCACCGTTCGGTCCACCGATTTCGGGCGTTTGCCCGAAGGGTATCGTAGCTGGGGTGTTGGGCAATGGCCTCAATTTCGCGCATTAACTCTTCTGGAGTGATGCTTGGAGAAACCAGCCGGCCAACTTTATCGTCTACAATCTCGGGCGAGCCGCCAACAGCCGTTGCCAAAACGGGGATGCCCATCGATAGGGCTTCCATGATTGAAACAGGAACGCCCTCGCTGCTGCTGACGTTTAAAAATAGGTCTACCGAATTTTTGGTAAGATACTCGATGACCTTTTGATTTGGTAGCCTTCCTAGGAAGGCTGCCTTTACGTTTGATGGCAGCTGTTGGGCCGAAGAGGTAACGGTTTCCCATGTTTCACCATCGCCGATATGTGTCCACTCTATGCGGATGGTGGAGTGCATTAGCGCTTCCACAAGCAGCTCGAGGCGCTTAAGCGGCACCATATTCGATAGCGTGATTATCCGAAATACGCCATCGGTGCTTGGTTGGCCAACACCTCGTTCGTGTACACCCAGCCTCGAAACCTCAGCCTTTGCTTGTACAAAAGGGTACTTGTTCTCAACGTATCTTTTTCCATACTCGGAGCAGAAATAGCATCGGTCAATAGCAGCCAGCTGCTGTTCGCGAAGGGGGATGTAGCCCCCGTTTGTTTCCTCGTAGGTGTCCGATCCGTGGAACCGCACGGCGATCTTCCTACCTTTTTTATTTATTAGTGGGATGATGAACGAACTGCGGATGCCCCAGTAAAAGTAGAATGTTGTGCAGTCATCATCCTTTAAAACATTTTTCACCTGCTTACTGGATAGGATAGCGCGGCTTAGCAGCAGCCCAATACCCCAGCTCCACATCGTTTTTGCCGATGCGGTTGCCTTTCCTTTAAGCAGCTCCCCTAGATACCATCCCAAAGGGACACAGTTCAACAGTCCCCGTTTGGCGAGCTCCACCTTATCCTTGGTGCTGTTTAGTATGGGCTTCGTGCAGGTAACATTAGCGGGTAGCGCTCGTGCCTCCTTCGAGGTGCCGTAGTTCAGCGGGATAATTAGTATCTTCTCGAAAGCAGCAGCGAGGTACTCCAGCTCATTTGCCAGAAATGGCTCTGCGCTTCCGTAGGGGTAGCTATCAGTGAATATGACTAGTTTACTGTTGGGCATTCGTTTGTTATTGCTCAATTTGGAATTCTTAGAACTACTCCTTTGCTCCCCAGCCCTGTGCCTGCAGCGGTATTTCGCCTCCATCGGGAGTTATCAGATAGGCGCCTTTGCTCTCGGCTGTGATATGGCCAATTACGTCAATTCCTGCAAGATTTTTCAGTTGGTCGTGCAGCTCGATGGGTGCGGTGAAGAGCAGTTCGTAGTCTTCGCCTCCGTTTAGGGCAGCAATAGCAGGGTCGAAGTTCATCTCCTCCCCAGCCCTAAAGGTTTCGCTGGCAATGGGCATCTTATCGAGGTAGATTCGGGCACCAACCTTCGAACTCTTGCAAATTTGAAGGGTGTCAGAAGCCAGTCCGTCCGAAAGGTCGATCATCGAAGTAGGCTGGATGCCTAACTCTGCAAGTAGATCTATGATATCTTTTTGAGCTTCGGGTTTCAGTTGGCGCTGCAGGACGTAGTCGAACCCTTCGAGTTGAGGTTGTACGTTGGCATTACCCTCAAACACGCGTTTTTCGCGCTCCAGAATCTGAAGTCCCATAAAGGCTGCACCAAGGTTTCCGCTTACGCATATTAGGTCGTTTTCTTTAGCGCCGCTACGGAAGGTAATCTTTTGCTTATCTACAAAGCCCACGGTGCTAGTGCTAATCGTAAGTCCCGTTAGCGAACTGGTTGTGTCGCCGCCCACCAAGTCGACGTTGTACGTGTCGCAGGCAAGGCGGATGCCGTCGTAGAGCTCGTCGAGCATCTCCACCGAGAAGCGCTTCGAAATGCCAAGACCAATGGTGATCTGCGTTGGCGTTCCGTTCATGGCGTAGATGTCCGAGATGCCGGTAACCACCGCCTTGTAGCCGAGGTGGCGAAGGGGGGTATAGGTAAGATCGAACTGAATTCCTTCCAGAAGTAGATCGGTAGATAGCAGCATATAGCGATCGCCCAAGTCGATCACGGCGGCATCGTCGCCGACACCGGTTTGAGTAGATTCCTGCTTATACTTTAGCAATGATGTAAGGTGGTCGATAAGTCCAAACTCGCCGAAGGTGGAGAGTTCTGTGCGTCTTGCTTTTTCTGACGACATTTGCAATCCCATTTTTTAGTGATAGTATGCGGTTTTAAAGCTGTTTTTGGGCAACTATTATAAAAAACTGACTATCTTTGCCCTAATTTAGATTTATTCTACATAACAACTTGTAAACCGATTACAAAGGTAAACATTAAAGGTTTAGCTTTGTTAGTCCGACAAACAAAGATATGCAGTAATGGATAGTCAAGATAACATCCTAGACGACGTAACGAAGGGCGAATATAAGTACGGCTTTGTTACCGACGTTCAGGAGGACAAAATTCCGAAGGGATTGAACGAGGATATCGTCCGACTCATATCCCAAAAAAAGGAGGAGCCGGAATGGCTGCTTGAGTTTAGGCTCAAGGCGTTTCGCCACTGGCAAACCATGGAGATGCCCAAGTGGGCGCATTTGAATATTCCCGAGATCGATTATCAGGATATCATTTACTATTCGGCGCCTAAGCAACAGGCTAAGTATGCCAGTATGGATGAGGTTGATCCTGAGCTTAAGGAGACTTTCAACAAGCTGGGCATCCCGCTCGACGAGCAGGCTCACCTTGCCGGTGTTGCTGTCGATGCGGTAATGGATAGCGTATCGGTAAAGACGACCTTTAAGGATACGCTTGCCGAAAAGGGAATTATCTTCTGCTCGTTTAGCGAGGCCGTTCGCGAGCATCCCGATTTGGTGCGAAAGTACCTGGCATCGGTGGTTCCCTATACCGACAACTACTTTGCAGCGCTCAACTCGGCTGTATTCAGCGACGGATCGTTCTGCTACATCCCCGAGGGTGTTCGTTGCCCAATGGAATTGTCGACTTACTTCCGTATCAATGCGGCTAACACGGGTCAGTTCGAGCGTACGCTTATCGTTGCCGACGAAAAATCGTACGTTAGCTACCTCGAAGGTTGTACCGCTCCAATGCGCGACGAGAACCAGCTCCACGCCGCCATCGTAGAGATTGTGGTGATGAAGGATGCCGAGGTGAAGTACTCAACCGTTCAGAACTGGTATCCCGGCGATAAGGAGGGACGAGGTGGTATTTACAACTTCGTTACCAAGCGAGGTATATGCAAGGGCGATAGGGCAAAACTTTCGTGGACACAGATCGAAACCGGATCGGCAATTACCTGGAAGTATCCAAGTTGTATCCTAATGGGCGATAGCTCCATTGGAGAGTTCTACTCGGTGGCGGTTACCAACAACCACCAACAGGCTGATACTGGTACCAAGATGATTCATATCGGGAAGAACACCAAGAGTCGAATTGTATCGAAGGGTATTTCGGCAGGGGTAAGCAACAACAGCTACCGTGGATTGGTGAAGGTTACCAAGAACGCCGATAACGCCCGCAACTACTCGCAGTGCGACTCGCTGCTTATGGGCGATAAGTGCGGTGCACACACCTTCCCCTACATCGAGACTAACAACAAGACAGCCATAGTAGAGCACGAGGCAACTACCTCGAAGATTGGTGAAGATCAGATTTTCTACTGCAACCAACGTGGGCTGTCAACCGAGGAGGCCGTTGGTCTTATCGTAAACGGTTACGCAAAAGAGGTGCTCAACAAGTTGCCAATGGAATTTGCAGTTGAGGCGCAAAAGCTGCTGGCGGTAAGCTTGGAGGGAAGTGTAGGATAGGGAGCAGAAGTTAAAGAATATTGAAGTCAAAGAAGTTAAAGAATATGGAAGGAACTAAAACTTTTGAGGAGTTGAATGCATGGAAGAAAGCCCATGCGTTTATTTTGGAAGTTTATAGTAAAACAAGCACCTATCCAAAAAGAGAAGACTTCGGTTTGACGAGTCAATTTAGAAGGGCTGCTGTTTCAATCGCAGCAAACATTGCTGAAGGTTACAAGAAAAAAGGAAAACCCGATAAGTTGAGATTCTTTAATATGGCACAAGGTTCTCTCGAAGAGTGTCGCTATTACTTAATACTATCAAAGGACTTGAACTACATAACGGGAGATGAAAAAGGAGCATTGCTTGAAATTCTAAATGATGCAAGCAGGTTGTTGAATAGTTACTGTAAGGCTATATCATCCGATATTCACTAACTTCATTAACTTCATTAACTTCTTTAACTTCCCAAACAGTTCTGCAAAAACAAAGAGAAATGCTTCAGATAAAAAATCTTCATGCCAGCATTAATGGCAAGGAAATCCTAAAGGGGATCAACCTCGAGGTAAATCCTGGCGAGGTTCACGCAATCATGGGACCTAATGGGTCTGGTAAAAGTACTCTTGCTTCGGTTCTGGCTGGCAAGGAAATGTTTGAGGTTACCGATGGTGAGGTGATCTTTGAGGGTAAGAATCTTCTTGATCTATCGCCTGAGGATCGCTCACGTGAAGGTATCTTCCTAGGGTTTCAGTATCCTGTGGAGATCCCAGGAGTGTCGATGACCAACTTTATGCGTGCTGCGGTTAACGCGCACCGCGAGTATAAGGGGCTAACTGCCATCTCTGCATCAGACTTCCTGAAGATGATGCGTGAGAAGAGCCAGATCGTGGAGATCGATGCTAAGCTTACCAATCGTTCGGTGAACGAGGGCTTCTCGGGTGGCGAGAAGAAGCGTAACGAGATCTTCCAAATGGCGATGCTCGAGCCAAAGCTATCCATCCTCGATGAAACCGACTCGGGACTGGACATCGATGCGCTACGCATTGTGGCTACCGGTGTAACTAAGCTTAAGAGACCCGATAACGCAACCATCGTTATCACCCACTACCAGCGCTTGCTCGACTATATCGTGCCAGACTTTGTACACGTGCTTTATAACGGTCGCATCATCAAGTCTGAGGGTAAAGAACTTGCGCTTGAACTAGAGGAAAAGGGTTACGACTGGCTAATTAAGGATGGCGAATTCTAATGCCCCAAAACTTGAGCAGAAATGAGTAAGCCTATAGAAAATAACGTTGTTAAATCGCTGGTAGACCTCTACATCGCCAACATGGAGATGCTTACCGATGGGGTATCGCTTGCGGTGAACAACGTTCGTGCCGATGCCATCGAGAGCTTCCTGCTCAACGGCATCCCCAACAAGAAAAACGAAAAGTATAAGTATACCGACATCCAGTTGGTATTCGAGAAGGAGTACGAAAAGTACTTTGCCTCACAGAATATCTCCGTAGAGCAATCGGATCTCTTTAAGTGCGATGTGCCTAACCTGAATGCCCACTTGGCAATGCTGGTGAATGGGTTTTACTTTGGCGAGAAGCTAACCGTTTTGGATAATGGAGTAGTGTTTGGCTCGTTTGCCGCTGCATCAACCCAGTATCCTGAGCTGTTCGAGAAGTACTACAACAAGGTTGCCGATAATGCAACCGAGGGATTAACCGCACTCAATACGGCATTTGCACAGGATGGCGTATTCCTATATATACCAAAGGGTGTTGTTCTCGATCAAACAATTCAGATTCTTAACGGATTTGTTTCGAACGAGGATATACTTACCCAGCCTCGAAATCTTTTCATCTTCGAGGAGAATAGTGAGGCGAAGGTTGCCATCTGCGATCATACGTTATCAACAAATAGCTTTCTTACCAACTCTGTTACGGAGGTGTTTGTTGAGCGCAATGCCTCTGTAGAGGTGGTTAAGATGCAGAATGCGAACAATGGATCAACGCTCATCTCCAATGTGTACGTACATCAGGATAAGCAGAGCCGCTATACCTCCCATGCAGTTACCCTACATGGCGGTTTGGTTCGCAACAATGTAACCGCTAACCTCAATGGCGAGGAGTGCGAGAATAAGCTATCTGGTCTATATCTGGTTGATAAAGATCAGCAAGTTGATAGCCGCACCGTGGTTAACCATAACGTACCACGCTGCTTCAGCAACCAGCTCTTTAAGGGGGTGCTTGATGACAATGGCGTTGCTGCCTTCAACGGAATGGTGTACGTGGCTAGGGATGCCCAGAAGACCGAGGCATACCAGAGCAACCGTACGCTTCAGCTTACCGATGATGCCAAGGTGTACACCAAACCTCAGCTTGAGATTTATGCCGACGATGTGAAGTGTAGCCACGGAGCAACCGTTGGTCAGCCCGATACCGATCAGGTATTCTACATGCGTGCACGCGGTATTGGCGAGCGCGAGGCTACGCTGCTTCAGATGTTCGGATTTGCCCATGAGGTTATCCAGCACATCGGTATTGAGCCGCTCCGCGACCGCATTGACGAACTTGTAAACAAGCGTCTGCGTGGCGAGCTTAGCCGCTGCAATGTGTGCGAGATGCATTGTATGTAGAGGGGCAAGAAGTTAAACGGAAACTGAAGTTACTCGGAAGTTAAACGGAAGAAGTCAAAGAATTGTGAAGTTAGAGAAGTTAAAGAATTAGCAAAACATACTTCGAAGTTACTCCCCTCCTTATCAAGGAGGGGTGCCCGAAGGGCGGGGTGGTTGAATGCTATCTTTACTACTTATATGTTTTGCTACTTATGCATAATATCTAACATCTAATTCTAATATCTCAAAAGAAAATGTACGACGTAAATAGGATACGGGAAGACTTTCCAATACTGTCGCGCGAGGTAAATAAGCGACCTTTGGTGTACCTGGATAATGGTGCCACCACGCAGAAGCCTCGTGCCGTGCTCGAATCGGTGAACCAGATGAGCACTTTTTGGAATGCTAACATCCACCGTGGGGTGCACTATCTTTCGCAGCAGAGCACCGAGATGTACGAGGCTGCACGAGAAACGGTGCGCTCGTTTCTGAATGCCGCTAGCACCCGTGAGATTGTCTTCACCGCTGGAGCTACGGCTGCTATCAATACCGTGGCGTACTCGTTTGGGGAGAAGTACATCAAGGAGGGAGATGAGATACTCATCACCGAGATGGAGCACCATGCCAACATCGTGCCCTGGCAGCTGCTATGCCAGCGAAAGGGAGCTATCCTTAAGTACATTCCATTCGATAGTAAGGGAATCCTTCAGGATAACCTCCTTGAAAGCCTGATCACCGAAAAGACAAAGATCCTTGGGCTGGTTCACGTATCCAATTCGCTTGGCACCATCAATCCCGTTAAGGAGATTGTGGCTCGTGCTCATGCGTTGGGCGTTCCGGTGCTGGTGGATGGATCGCAGGCTGCACCTCACATGGAGGTGGATGTGCAGGATATCGATGCCGACTTCTACGTGTTTGCCGGACATAAGGTATACGGACCAACGGGTATTGGAATACTCTACGGAAAAGAAAAGTACCTTGAGGAAATGCCTCCCTATCAGGGTGGAGGTGATATGATTGCCCACGTGAAACTCGATGGCAATACAACCTGGGCAGAGCTACCCCTTAAGTTTGAAGCTGGAACCACTAACTATATTGGTGCTGTTGGATTGGGTGCTGCCATTCGCTATATCGAAGAGATTGGTCTGAAAAACATCCAAGCGCACGAGCATAGTCTGCTTCACTACGCCAACCAGCGGCTATCCACCATTGGAAGCCTTACGGTATACGGCAAGGCTCCTCATAAGGCTGCCATCATATCGTTTTTGCTAAACGGCATCCACATGCTTGATACGGGCATGGTGCTCGATAAGCTGGGTATTGCAGTCCGCACCGGAACCCACTGTACCGAACCTATCATGGACCACTTTGGAATCGATGGTACTGTTCGTGCATCGTTTGCCATGTACAACACCAAAGAGGAGGTAGATAGACTCTACGAGGCGTTGCTGGTAGTACAGCAGATGTTCGGGGGAGCGTACTAAATACAGAGAAGTTAATCGGATGTTATACAGAAGTTAGTCGGAAGTTAAACGGAAGGAATTTCAGAAGTTAAAGAATAAAGGCAATGCCAACTTCGAAGAAATTCCCCTCCTTCTCAACGAGGGGTGCCCTTAGGGCGGAGTAGTTGGCAATCCAGAATATATAAAAAGAGCCGTTGCAATGCGCAGCGGCTCTTTTTTATTGCACTATTCCGTTTAACTTCAGTCTAACTTCCGATTACATCCGTGTAACTTCTTTAGAAGATTACCTCTCCACGTAAAACTCCGAACTCTTCATCCACTTGGGGAAGGTGCGGCTGTTGGCCAGCTTATATCCGAGGCGGTAGAAGAGGATGGCATCCTCGTACACGCCATCGACCTTGCTTACTCCCGGGATAAACCTGTCGGTGGGCTTGTGGTATACCGTTTTCCAGTACTCGGCATTAACCAGTGCGGTTTTCTCCTTTCCTAGCTCTACGTTATCAATATATCCCTTGGCGAATAGCGCAGGCACACCTGCCTTAAGGAAGGGCTGCTGGTCGGAGCGGTAGAACATGCCGTTGTCGGGGGTAGGGTCATCGGCTAGGTAGCGACCCTGGGTTGCGGCGGCCTCGCGGAGCATTCCGTCGAGCTCCGAGTGGCCGGGGCCGGTGATGGTGACATCCCTAAACTTGCCGATGAACACGAATACGTCGGTGTTAAACATGGCTACGGTCTTCTTCATTGCGAAGGTTGGATGCTGCACGTAGTAGCTGCTGCCCAGCAGTCCGGCCTCCTCTGCGGTAGGCGAAAGGAAGAGGATAGAGCGCTCGGGTGCTGGCCCATTCTTAAAGCCTTGCGCGATGGCGAACATCCAGGCGATGGCCGAGGCGTTATCGGAGGCCCCGTGGATGATCGAATCGCCGTTAACGGGCTTGCCAAACCCTAGGTGATCCCAGTGACCGCTGTAGACGATCACCTCGTCGGGGTGCTTCGATCCCTTGATATATCCGGCAACATTCTGCGATTCGCCGCGCGATAGCTCGTTCTTAATGTCGATGCTGAAGCTGCAGCGCAGGTCTACGGGCTGGAACGTGCGTTTGGCGGCGGCATCCATCAGGTCGGTTAGGCGATATCCGGCGGCCTCCATCAGGCTGACGGCGGCGCTCTTGGTGAGCCATCCGGTTACCATGCAGCGGGGATTCTCCAGCGCAGGATCATCAATGTAAAACTCCTTGTTGTTGGTGTGACCGTTTACCACGCTCCAGGGGTAGCCGGCGCCGGCATCGTCGTGCACGATAAGGCAGGCGGCGGCACCGCGGCGCTCGGCCTCCTCGAACTTGTAGCGCCAGCGGCCGTAGTAGGTCATCGCCTTGCCCTTAAAGAGGGAGGTGTCGTGGTTGTAGAAGCCGGGGTCGTTTACCAGCACCACGATGGTTTTGCCCTTCACGTCGATGCCCTTGAAGTCGTCCCACTGGCTCTCGGGAGCATTTACCCCAAACCCTACGAATACCATTGGTGAATTTTTGATGCTAATGGTTGGCTGGGTGGTAGGGCTCCACACCGAAACATCGGTGCCCGCCTGGTACTCCAGCGGAATCCCCTCGGGCGAGCCGATGGTGATGGTTTGCGGCAGCTGGCTGCGGATGGCCACCAGCGGCACCGCCTGCGTGTAGCTGCTGCCGAAGGCGGGGCGTAGGCCCAGCTCCTTCATGCGGGTGGTGAGGTAGCTTACGGCACGCGTCTCGCCAATGGTGCAGGGCTCGCGCCCCTGCATCGAGTCGGCCTCGAGCGTTAGGATATCCTTAACCATCTGCCGTGGACTGATGGCCTTCTCGCCCCTCTGCGCCATGGTTGTGGCCGCACCGAAGAGCAGTATGATTGAAAGTAGGATGCGTTGCATAGCGCTTGTTTTAGTGCTGCAAAGCTACCATTCTACCCGAGAGCGCCAAGCATTTAGCCGACTATTTGCAGGCGATGGCTTCGGATGACCTCGAAAATGGGCATCCGTTCATTGGCGTTTACCTTCAGAGGGATGCAAACAAAAGGACTCTCGGGGTATCTGTACTTTGCACGGCTGCAAAATGCTGATACCTTGGGGTACTTCCTCTTTGCATGGCTACAAAATGCAGGAATTCCGGGGTACTTTTACTTTGCTTGCTTACAAAGTAGAAATACTTCGGGGAATCTTTATTTTGTAATTTAACAAAATAAAAAAACCTCAGGGTACTTATATTTTGCATAGCTGCAAAATGCAAATACCCCGAGATACTTTAGTTTTGTATGTTTACAAAATGGAGATACCTCGGGGTTCCTTCATTTTGCACGGCAGTAAGGTGCTTACACCTCGGTTGATGCCCATCCGGATGGTTATGGGAGGTGCTGTCAAGGATGGGGGCGTCAATAAAATGTAAGGGCGAAAAATCTTTCGCCCTTACATTTATCGGTTGGATATGTCGTTTAGAATCCTACATCCACGGTTGCTGCTCGCTTTCGGCCAGGAAGAGGGCGTAGTCGCGCAGCGCGTAGGCTGTGGCAGCGTCTATCTGCGATAGGGTGATGGTTTCGCCTGCCAAGTAGAGCGTGGCGGAAGCTCTGCCCCTTGGCTTTTGCCAGATAGATTGTCGTACAGACACCCCCTGAATCTTATGTAGGGCAAACATCTGGCGCTTGTGGCCAAACGAGCCGCTGCTAACCACCACGTGCTGCTCGTCCATGTAGAAGTAGGCGTGGCGCCAGCTTAGGTAGGCAAAGGGTAGGTATACGATAGCCCAAAGCCAGCTCCATACCAGCGGACTATCTGCGAGGTAACCCACAATAGAAACTACGGCCGCAGGAGCCAACCCAAACATTAGCCAAAGGTTGCGGAGGTATATCCAGTGGCTGCGGTGCAGCTGCTCTGGCTGGGCCATTAGGCTGGTTCCAAAAAGGGCCTGCTGAATCTGCTCTACCTGAGCATCGGTACATCCAGGAACGTTGGCCTTCATCTTCTCGGTTTCCTCAAGCGAGGATGCCTGCCCTACCGAAACGGCGAAGATGCCGATTAGCCGTCGAAGCGGATTGGTGGTCCAGGTAAGGGTCTGGATTTTCCTGAAGGGGATAAGCACCCGCTTATGCGCAATAAGTCCGGCATCCAGCACCAAACGGCTGGGCGTGTGGCTCAACTTTAGGTTGAAGTGCCAGGCAAAGGTTGCCAGAATGGCCCCCGTCACCGTAAAAATGATGGCGCACAGCAGCCCCAAGGCAAGGTAGATGGCCAACTGGCTGGAGGCTTGTGCCGAAAACTGATCAAGCGTATCCACCACCAACCGCTGCCACCTTTCGGGAAGGTCGTCGTAGATACCAAACAGGAAACCGTACACGATAAGGATAACCTTGATGTGGTTGTTGGTAAGGCCCACACGCAGCAGATCGGTAGGGCTTAGCCGCATTATGGTTTGCTCGTGCTCTTCGTTTGTGATAGGGGGGGCCTCCGCATCGTGCTCCTCTTCCGAGATGTTCGAAGAGCCTAGGTTTACCAGCTGTTCTACCTCACGAATGGTGGTTAAACTAAGAGCCTGCAGCGTCACCTCCGAGCCCTTGGCCCCAGCGGTATTCACCTCAAGTTCGTAAATCTTTAGCAGCCGCTGAAGCAGGTTCTGCTTCATATTTAGGCTTTGAATTTTTGACAGAGGAACGGACACCTGCTTCTTGCGGATGTAGCCGCTGCGCACCGTCAGCTCGCCGGAGGTGATCTGAAAGGTGAAGTAGAGATACTCCAGCAGTGCATGGATAATGGCAACGGCGGCAATAATGCCCAGTAGGATGAAGGCAGCAAGCATCGATCCATCCTTGTCGAACACGCGGATGAGCAGAATGGGCCATATGTACTGAATAAACTTCTTAGCCGATAGGCCAAAGAAGATGGCCATGCCGCCCATGTGTAGCCGATTGGGCTGGGAAAGGTCGATGGACTTAGCGCTCATGAGAGATGGTTTGGGAGAGGTGTTCCATCAGCTTTTCGGCATCGGCGAGGCTTAGTCCCGGTATCTTTAGGTCAACGCTGCCGCTACCTGCGGTGTAGATGTGGAGCGATGCCAGATCGAAAATGCGGGCAAATACGCCACGCTTAACCTCTACATGCTGAATTCTTCGAAGCGGAACCGCCAGCTCGCGCTTAAAGATGAGGCCGCTGCGGTAGAGCACATCGTGCTGACGGATGCAGTAGCCCTTGTACTTGAAACCGGCCATGATAAGGTATACTTGTAATCCCAACAGGGCAAGCATTAGCACTACCATTAGCATCGTGTATAGAATGGGATGGGACCAGAAGGCGTTAATACCCACTAGCGCCACGAAGGCTATAACGGCAAATATGGATACGTACAGCAAGATGGCGTTGAAGAGCTGCACCATGATATAGTCGTTTTGCAGCGGAGTGTAGCTGGGCTTAGAGGCGTTTGGGAACTCCTCTATGTTGAAGGATGGGTTTTCGAATAGCATTTTTGTTTTCAAAGATAGCCAACTGGAGGAGATGGGCAAGAGAATGGGGGGATATGAGTAGGGGCGAAAATTTTTTCGCCCCTACGCATATCATATATTGGATTTTCCCAATTATCCCACCTGTGATCCTGGCTTAACGGCCTCGTTTGGTTGAACCAAACGGAGCTTGCCATCGGCATCCTGCGCCATAAGAATCATGCCGTTGGAGGTGATCCCCTTAATCTCGCGGGGGGCAAGGTTTACAAGGAAGCATGCTTGCTTGCCTAAGAGCTGCTCTGGCTCGAAGTGCTCGGCAATACCCGAAACGATGGTGCGGGTGTCGATGCCGGTATCTACGGTAAGCTTAAGCAGCTTCTTGGTCTTGGCAACCTTCTCGCACGCCTTAATGGTTCCTACTCGGATGTCCATCTTCATGAAGTCGTCGAACTGCGCCTCCTCCTTTTGGGGCTCGGCCTTGTACTCTTTAAGGGCGTTGGCCAGCTTAGTGTCTTCGAGCTTCTTTAATTGGGCATCTATCACGCTATCCTCAATCTTCTCGAATAGCAGCTCTGCCTTGCCCAGTTCGTGACCAACGGCTAGCAGGTCGGTGTTGCCCAGCTTATCCCAGCCAAATTCGGAGGTGTTGAGCATCTTCAGCAGCTTCTCGGTGGAGAAGGGCAGGAATGGCTCGAATACAATGGCCAGGTTAGCGGTGATTTGCAGCGCCACGTTAAGGATGGTTGCCACGCGCTCCATGTCGGTTTTGGCAACCTTCCATGGCTCGGTGTCGGCAAGGTACTTGTTTCCAAGGCGGGCAAGGTTCATGGCCTCCTTAAGGGCATCGCGGAAGCGGTACACCTCGATGTAGTCCTCCACTGCCTTCTTAATCTTAGGCATTTCCTCAAGCGTTTCGCGGTCGAAATCGGTGAGCGCACCAGCGGCAGGCACCTTATTGTCGAAGTACTTTTGGGTAAGCACCAGCGCGCGGTTTACAAAGTTACCGAAGATGGCCACCAGCTCGCTGTTGTTGCGGGTTTGGAAATCCTTCCAGGTAAAGTCGTTATCCTTGGTTTCTGGCGCATTGGCGCAAAGCACGTAGCGAAGCACATCCTCCTTACCGGGGAACTCTTCGAGGTACTCGTGCAGCCAAACGGCCCAGTTACGCGAGGTCGATATCTTGTCGCCTTCGAGGTTAAGGAACTCGTTGGCGGGTACGTTTTCGGGTAGGATGTAGCTGCCATCGGCCATCAGCATGGATGGGAACACGATGCAGTGGAATACAATGTTGTCCTTACCGATGAAGTGAACCATCTTGGTGTCCTCGCTCTTCCAGTACTTCTCCCAATCTGGAGTAAGATCCTTGGTAGCCGAGATGTAGCCGATAGGCGCATCGAACCATACGTAGAGCACTTTCCCTTCGCCGCCTTCAACAGGAACGGGAATCCCCCAGTCGAGGTCGCGGCTCACGGCGCGGGGTTGTAGCCCGAGGTCGAACCAGCTTTTGCACTGGCCGTACACGTTGCTCTTCCACTCCTTATGGTCGGTGAGGATCCACTTCTCGAGATCCTTTTGGTAGTCGTTTAGGGGGAGGTACCAGTGCTTGGTCTCCTTCATTACAGGCTTGCTGCCGCTAATCATCGATTTTGGGTCGATGAGGTCGGTAGAGTTGAGCGACGTACCGCACTTCTCGCACTGGTCGCCGTAGGCGCGGTCGTTGCCGCAGTGGGGGCAGGTTCCCATGATGTAGCGGTCGGCCAGGAACTGCTTGGCCTCCTCGTCGTAGTACTGCTCGGAGGTTTGCTCTACGAACTTACCTGCGTCGTGCAGCTTCTTGAAGAACTCCGATGCGGTGGCGTAGTGCGTTGGGGTGGTGGTACGCGAGAAGATGTCGAACGAGATGCCCAATCCCTTGAACGAGTCGCCGATGATCTTGTGGTACTTGTCCACGATATCCTGAGGGGTAACGCCCTCCTGCTTTGCCTTTATGGTGATGGGTACCCCGTGCTCGTCGGTTCCGCAAACGTGGATCACGTCTTCGCCCCTAAGGCGCAGGTAGCGGGTGTAGATATCCGAAGGGATGTAAACCCCAGCAAGGTGGCCAATATGAACGGGCCCATTGGCGTATGGTAGCGCCGAGGTTACCAGGTGTCTTTTGAACTGCTTCATTGCTTATGTCGATGTCTTAATTAGCAAGATATTGTAGCCCAGAATATGGACGAGGTGCAAAGTTAACCAAATGCCGCGAGAGCGCAAAGGTGGAGGTTGAATTAGTGTTGGAATGGGGCTCCAGAGGTTGGCGTACCCGGTAGAATTGCTGGCGACATTGGTAGAATAGCTAGCAGCATAGGTAGAATCAGTAGCGTACTCGGTAGAATCGCTAGCAACATTGGTAAAATCAGTAGCGACATGCGAAGAATTGGTAGCGTACTTGGTAGAATAGCTAGCAGCATAGGTAGAATCGGTAGCGTACTTGTAGGAATTACCAGCAACATGTGAGGAACTACCAGCGTACCCGAAGAAGCTGGTAGCGGCATGCTCGAAACTTCGATGGGCCGATCGCCATCAGCCTTATGGCTCGCACGGCTGAAGGCTGGCCTGCTTGGCTGGCTCATAAACGGGCGGAGCAAGGCGGTTGAGCTTTTTCCACTCGCTGGCAATTAGGATGGCCGATACGAGCGAGGCCAGAATGTCGGAAGCGGGCATGCTGGCCCAAATGCCGGTGGTTCCCCAAAACAGCGGAAAGATGAGCAGGAAGGGTAGCAGGAGCACCATCTGGCGAAGCACCGACTGAATGATTGCCCGGCTAGCCATGCCGATGGACTGAAAGAAGTTGGCCGCCACGATCTGGAATCCTACGATGGGGAAGCCTATGAATACGATTCGGAGACCGTTCTCTGCGATGCGGATGAGCTCGGGGTCGGTGGTAAAGATGGTGGCGATGGTTCGGGGAAAGAGAATTCCCGCAATGGCTCCTGCCGTGGTGCACACGGTAGCCCAGGTTATGGTTAGCTTAACCACCTGCTTTACCCTGCCAATATTTCGGGCTCCGTAGTTGAAACCAACGATGGGCTGCATGCCTTGGGTGAGGCCGAAGGTTATCATGGCAATAACCAGAAGTATGCGGTTGGCAATGCCGAAGGCGCCAACGTAGAGGTCGCCTCCGTACTGCATAAGCGCATTGTTGAGGAATACCACCACGATGCTCGACCCGATGTTCAGCAGAAAAGGGGCCATCCCAATGGCGAATATCGAGCGTACGATTCGGGCGTCCAGCTTCAGGGCAAAGGCCTTAAAGTGGATGGGGCGCGACTTGCGGGCAAAGTAGCTAACCTCGAAGATGGTGGCCAGCAGCTGCGCAATAACGGTAGCCCAGGCGGCACCTGCTATTCCCCATTTAAACACAAAGATGAAGAGGGCGTTCAGGATGGCGTTTACCACCACCGCCATTACCACGATTACCATAGAGTGGCGCGGATGCCCCGAGGCGCGTAGGAGCGTGTTTAGCCCAAGGTACACGTGGGTAAAGACATTCCCGATAAGGATAATCCTCATAAACTCGCGGGCATAGGGCAGCGTATTGTTGCTTGCTCCAAATAGCTTTAGGATGGGATCGAGGAAGATCAGCCCAACGACCGTAAAGAGAACTCCTAATACGATGTTTAGCGTGAGCGTATTCCCCAAAATCTTGAATTGGCTTTTTGCATCGCCTTCGCCCATCTTGATGGAGAGCAGCGCCGATGCGCCTATCCCGATAAGTGCGCCAAATGCCGCTCCAAGGTTCATCAGCGGGAGGGATATGGCCAAGGCCGAGATGCCCATTGCCCCTACGCCATGCCCAATAAATATGCTGTCGACGATGTTGTAGAGCGATGAGGCCGTCATGGCGATTATGGATGGGAGCGCGTAGTGTAGCAGCAGCTTTGGTATGGGGGCTTTGCCTAAGTCTAGTGGTGATGTACTTGCCATTTTAAATATTTTACAGCAGAGCGATTGCCTACTGGTAGGGTCAGTCTTGAGAGGGGCAAAGGTAGTAAAGCCCCCAAGGGTTGATCGTTAATGGCTACTAAATGATGGTAATAAAGAAAATCAGCATTGTGGCTACACGAGCTTGTTCTTTAGCTTGGCCTCCTCTATGGCGAGCTCGCCTACGTGGTTTTCGCGCCAAAAGCCGATGAGCCGATCGCCATCTACCTTGTATATGACCTGACCGTAGTAGCGCGTCCCCTCTTCGGTGTAGTAGAAGTCGAGGGCAAGCAGGTCGTCTTTTAAAAACCCCAACCCGTGCTGAGGCTGGCGGGTGTGGCCAATCTCCCAGTATGCCTTAACGAGTGTCCCCTTGGGCTCGAGCTTAAGCGAACCAAAGTATCCTTCGCCGGTAGCATTCGGATTACGGCCCTTAACGGCATAGTTCCCCGAAATATCGGCTAGCTGAAGAGGACGATTAGGTTGAGGAATGGAAATACCAAAGCCGCTGCTCCACTCCTGGAAGAGCCTATCGGCATTGGAGTGGAGCAGCGGCTCTATGGTGTATTCCTTTTTCGGACCGAAAAGGCTTCTAATAAGCTTTAGTATGAATCTCAAAGTGTAGCTTTCGAAAAAAGGATAACGCTACTAAAGAAGATCCATTTGTAGAACCTTCTCAAGATCTTCGGGGGTATCTATACCGTAGTTTTGGTGCTCGGTGCGCTCTACCTTAATGCGGAAACCGTTCTCCAGCCAGCGAAGCTGCTCGAGCGACTCGGCTTCCTCTAGCACTCCTTGGTCGAGCTGGGTTAGCTGGTGTAGTACCTTCGTGCGGTAGGCATAGAGCCCTATATGCTTAAGGAAAGTGTGGCTTTTCTGCCAATCCTTCTTGTCCATTCCGCGAAGGAAGGGCACCACCGAACGGCTAAAGTAGAGGGCAAAGTTGCTGTTGCTTACCACTACTTTTGGAGAGTTGGGGTTGAAGATGTCCTCGTCGGCTCCAAATGGTTTTACCAATGTTGCGATATCGGTTTGGCCATCGTTAAAGCAGCTCATCACCTTTAGCAGCATGTCGGGTACAATAAAGGGTTCATCGCCTTGGATGTTAACCACAACATCGTACATCTCTTCGCGCTCAGCTTCTGCTTTACGAACGGCCTCGGCACAGCGGTCGGTTCCGCTCTTGTGGTCGGTAGAGGTCATCACCACATTGCCTCGAAAAGCCCTTACCGCGTTGAATATGCGCTCGTCGTCGGTAGCAACGTACACCACCGGAAGCACTTTGCTCGCCTGCTCGTACACGCGCTGTATCATTGGTTTGCCCTTAATGTCGGCGAGTGGCTTACCCGGAAAGCGGGTCGATGCGTATCTGGCTGGGATAATTCCTATAAACTTCATGGCATATATATTTGCCACAAAGGTATGAAACAAGCCGCGATTCTTCCATTCCCTAAAGGCTCAAAAAATCGGAAAAAATGTCATTAAGGCTATAAAAAAGAGCCCTACAACTTTGTCAAACCACATATAAAAGGTAATTTTGACAGTCTAAAACAGTTTTGCGTAATGGATATTGCAAAAATTAAGCAACGATTTGGAATTATAGGTAACTCTCCAATGCTGGAGCGAGCTATCGATATAGCTAAGCAGGTTGCCTTTACTGATTTGTCGGTGCTAATAGTTGGCGAAAGCGGTGTAGGTAAGGAGATTTTTCCACAGGTTATTCACCAGCTCAGCTCGCGCAAGCATGCCCAATACGTAGCGGTTAACTGCGGGGCTATTCCCGAAGGTACAATCGACTCGGAACTTTTTGGGCATGAAAAGGGTTCGTTTACGGGGGCGCACGAAACCCGTAAGGGCTACTTCGAGGTGGCCGATGGGGGCACCATCTTCCTCGATGAGGTGGGAGAACTTCCTCTGTCAACACAGGTTCGCCTGTTGCGCGTACTCGAAACCGGCGAGTTTATGAAGGTGGGGTCGTCTAAGGCACAGAAAACGGATGTGCGCGTAATTGCAGCAACCAACGTAAATCTTCCCCAGGCCATTCAGAATGGCAAGTTTCGTGAAGATCTTTACTATCGACTAAATACGGTACCTATTAGCATACCGCCGTTGCGCGATCGTAAGGGGGATATCTCGTTGCTCTTCCGTAAGTTTGCAGCCGACTTTGCCGAAAAGTACCGCATGCCCGCAATTGCGCTAACCCCCGAAGCAAAGCAGCTGCTCGAATCGTACCGATGGCCGGGCAATATTCGTCAGCTCAAAAATGTTACCGAGCAGATATCGGTTATCGAAGAAGAGCGGACAATTGATGTCGATAAGCTGATGCTGTACATCCCACATGTGGAGGATAAAACGCTTCCTGCGCTTTACGTTGGAGATAAGGAGAGCGGAGAGCGATCGTATGCCAGCGATAGGGAAATTCTTTACAAGATACTTTTCGACATGCGCGATGACATGAATGCGCTTAAGAAGCGTGTTGAGGAGCTATCGCGTAATGCGCTTTATAATCCCGACGAAATCGAAGGCCAAGTTGTGTACCCTCATCGTAGCGTACCGCAATTTCAAGGCTACACGCCGATACATACGCCTCTGCATGCGAAAATCGACAATATAGATGCCGATAGCGATGTTGATGAATTTGAAGATGTGTCGCATCTCGATGTATCCCACGAAATTCAGGAAGAGTCGCTATCTTTGGCCGATAAGGAAAAGGAGCTCATCATAAAAGCAGTAACCAAGTATGGAGGTAAGCGTAAAGATGCAGCTAATGAGTTGGGTATCTCGGAAAGAACCCTTTACCGAAAAATAAAAGAGTATAACCTGAATATTTAGCAGAATGAAGTTGAAAAAGCTCATTAGGGCATTCGCATTTGTAGCTACCGTATCGCTTTTCTCGTCGTGTACCATGAAGTACTCATTCTCGGGAGCATCCATTTCTCCCGATTCGAAAACTTTTTCGGTGGGATACTTCCAGAATCTGGCCCCTTTGGTTGTACCTAGCCTGAGCAATAGCTTTACAGAAGCACTAAAGGAACGGTTTCTAAACCAAACTAGGCTCGACTATGTTCGTAGTAATGGCGACTTGGCCTTCGAGGGGCAAATCGTAGGGTACTCCATCGATCCTGTTGCAATTACAGGGAACGATAGAGCCAGCCAAAACCGCCTTACAATTACCGTAAGGGTTAAGTTTACTAACAAACAGAATCCCGAACTTAGCTTCGATTATAAGGAGTTTAAACAGTTCAAAGATTTTCCGAGCAACGTTAGCGTGGCAAGTGTTCAGAATGAACTTATTAAAGATGTAACAACTATGCTTATTGATGCTATCTTTAATGCTTCGGTAGCAAACTGGTAATACCTTAAAAGATGGATGACCGTACGTTTATAAAGTTGATTGAGAATCCGAAAGGTATTGATGCAAAGGCTCTAGACCAGCTGGTTAAGGTTATAGAAAAATACCCTTATTTTAGTCTGGCTAAGTTGATTTACCTTAAGGGCTTAAAGGTAAACGGCGATGCACGCTTTTCTACTTTACTTTCGCATGTTTCGACCTATGCACCAAGTGGCGAGTGGCTATACCTTTATCTTAGCGACTACGAACTCGGCATCCCTACTATAGATGAGAGTCATGAAGAGGCATTAGAGGAAAAGGAGCACTCGAATGTTGATGCTGTTTCGTCAGAACAACCAGAAATTAGTCAACCGAATGCTGTTAATTCGGTTGAAGATGCAAGCCCTACTGCTATCATTACAGATATTGAAGAGAATGCAGACCAAGAACACTTGGCTTCTGCTGCTCTAGTAGAGGAAAGCATTCTTGCCGAAGAAGATCAAGAGGGACAATGCCCTGTTAATTCGTATATAGCAGCCGATGAGGAACTGCCCGAGTCGAAGATTGAGGAGTCGACCGAGGAAGAGGAGCCAACCATCACGCTGGATGACGAGGTGCCATTTGAGCTGATTGATGATGAACTAGTGTCGGACAAGGAAGATCCAATCCTAGAAATATTAGATCAAAAGCTCTATACGCTCGACGATAACGAGAAAACACTAGAAATACAAAATAGCCTTATTGACCAGTTCTTAAGTGCAAATCCTCGAATCGTTCCAAAACCAGACTTGCCTCCTGTAAATGAGGATATTTCAATTAAATCGCTAGAGGATGACGGCGATTTAGTGACAGAAACTCTTGCTAAAATATACGCAGCACAAGGACTTATTGAGAAGGCTGCAGATATTTACCGTAAATTGTGCTTGAAATTCCCAGAAAAAAAAGCTTATTTTGTAGCTCAACTCGAAAAGTTGAAGGAGTCAAAGTAAATAACATTCAGAAAATAAACCATGTATATCCTTTTTTCGCTGATTATTATTGCGGCAATTTTGTTGATACTTGCAGTATTAGTTCAAAACTCTAAGGGTGGAGGATTGGCTGCAAATTTCTCTGGTGCAAATCAAATTGTAGGTGTAAGACAAACTGCTGATTTTATTGAGAAGTTTACTTGGGGGCTTGCTATTGCTATTGTAGTTCTTAGCCTCGCTGTAAATATAGTTGTTAACAGCAACAAGGGTGCCGAGTCAACAGGCCTTGAGAAAAAAATCACAAGCCAACCTGCTGCCGGAGTTCCTGCTTTCCCATCATCGGGTGCGCTTAAGCAGCAGCCAGCACCTGCTCAACAGCAGCCAGCTGCTGAACCTGCAAAAGAACAACCAGCAAAGAAATAGGGTTTTACTACCATAAAATTTAGAGAGGGGCTTCGTTGAAGTCCCTCTTTTTTTGAATTCTATCATGGTTGCCTACTTAAAAAGCCGCCGTGTTGTTACGCTAACTTTCGAATAAAGAAGCGGGAAACAGCTTGTTGTCGTTGCAAATTTTGGCGTATATTGGGCCAGCGCTATCCAAAAACTGACAAATTTTCGTTGAACTGACATTTAGTACCTAGCAAAACTGAAAAAAGAACAGGTTTTAGAAAAAAAGACGGCTTGGCACAAATTTCGATAGACCAAAGCCTGAAAAACGATATTAATGTTAAACTTAAAATAGTAAACGCAATGATCAAACCATTAGCTGATAGAGTAGTTGTGGAGCCTGCCGCAACCGAACAGGTAACTGCAAGTGGTATCTACATTCCTGACACTGCAAAGGAAAAGCCACAAAAAGGTAAGGTACTTGCTGCTGGTCCAGGCACTAAGGATGTTACCATGGAGGTAAAGGTTGGCGACACCGTTCTCTACGGAAAGTATGCAGGAACCGAGGTCTCAATTGATGGCGTTGACTACATCATTATGCGTCAGTCTGACATTCTTGGAATTCTCTAATTTCAAACTAAAGTTTAAAACGTAAGAAAATGGCAAAAGATATCAAATTCAACATCGAAGCTCGTGATCAGCTCAAGGCTGGTGTAGATAAGTTGGCAAATGCAGTAAAGGTAACCCTTGGCCCTAAAGGACGTAATGTGGTAATCGATAAGAAGTTTGGATCGCCACAAGTAACTAAGGATGGTGTAACCGTTGCCAAAGAAATCGAACTCTCTGACGCATTCGAAAATATGGGTGCTCAAATGGTAAAGGAGGTTGCATCAAAAACTGCCGATATGGCTGGTGATGGAACAACTACAGCTACCGTTCTTGCACAATCAATTATCTCTGTTGGTCTTAAGAACGTTACAGCCGGTGCAAATCCTATGGATTTGAAGCGTGGTATCGACAAGGCTGTTGCAGCTGTTGTTGCAAACCTTAGAGCACAAAGCGTTGAGGTTGGCGATAACATCAAAAAGATTGAAGAAGTTGCAACCATCTCTGCTAACAACGACAATACCATTGGTGCTCTTATTGCTGAGGCTATGAGCAAGGTGAAGAAGGAAGGGGTTATTACCGTAGAAGAGGCAAAGGGAACCGATACAACCGTTGAGGTTGTAGAAGGTATGCAGTTCGATCGCGGCTACATCTCTCCATATTTCATTACCGACTCTGAAAAGATGGAAGTTGCGCTAGAGAATCCATACATTCTTCTAACCGACAAGAAGATTTCGACCATGAAGGATCTTCTTCCTGTTCTTGAGCCTGTTGCTCAGCAAGGACGCGCTCTTGTTATCATTGCAGAAGATGTAGATGGTGAAGCTCTTGCAACTCTAGTTGTAAATAAGCTTCGTGGTGCGCTTAAGATTGCTGCCGTTAAGGCTCCAGGCTTTGGCGACCGTCGTAAGGAAATGCTTGAAGATATTGCTATCCTAACAGGAGGTACTGTGATTTCTGAAGAAAAGGGTCTTCGTCTTGATGGAGCAACCCTTGATATGCTCGGACGTGCAGAAAAAGTGTCTATCAACAAGGAAAACACTACTGTTGTAAACGGTGCTGGTGCGAAAGAAGCCATCGACAACCGCGTTGCTGCTATCCGCAAGCAAATCGAGATTTCAACTTCAGACTATGATAAGGAAAAGCTTCAAGAACGTCTTGCTAAGCTTGCCGGTGGTGTTGCCGTACTTTACGTAGGTGCTGCATCGGAAGTAGAAATGAAGGAGAAGAAAGACCGTGTTGACGATGCTCTAAGCGCCACCCGTGCTGCTGTAGAGGAAGGCGTTGTTCCTGGTGGTGGTATTGCCTACATTCGTACTATTGCTGGTCTCGAAGATCTTAAGGGCGATAACGAGGACGAAACCATCGGTATCCAAATCGTTAAGCGTGCTATCGAGGAGCCACTTCGTCAAATTGTCGAAAATGCAGGTGGTGAAGGTAGCGTAATCGTTCAAAAGGTTAAGGAAGGTACTGGCGACTTTGGCTACAACGCTCGTTTAGATCGTTACGAAAACCTTTTCGAAGCAGGCGTTATCGACCCAACCAAGGTATCTCGCGTTGCCCTCGAAAATGCTGCTTCGGTTGCGGGTATGTTCCTAACTACCGAGTGTGTACTTGCCGAGAAGAAAGAAGAAAATCCTGCCCCAATGATGAACCCAGGAATGGGTGGCATGGGCGGAATGATGTAGTAAATTCTTCCATCTGTTAGATATTTGGCCTTGAAGGGAATCCTTCAGGGCCTTTTTTATTAAAATTACAGCATAATTTTCGGTTTCCCCTCAATTTTGCTAAACCAATAGCATCTAGACTTGTTTGGAGAGGTAGAGACTCTATAATCTATTGTATGATTGCAAAAACAACAAAATTGGCAGATGTGATAGACCTAAATCACCATTTGCTTTCTGTAATTCATAAGGCAGGAATAACCCTTGGCTTTGGCGATGCTACGGTGGAAGAAGTAGCTACAAAACATGGGCTTAATCCAGATTTTGTGGTGGCAATACTTAATGCCTACAACGATGCTACTTACTTGCCAGAGCAGCATTTGTGGTCTTTTTCGGTAGTCGAAATTGTTGATTATCTCCGTCGTTCGCATAAAGTTTACCTTGTGGAGCAGTTACCCGAATTAGCATTGCTCTTTGAAAAGTACGCTTCCGAATCTACATCAACACCGTATAGAGGCCTTTTGCGGAACTTCTTTGCGGAATATAGTACCGAAATGGAGAAGCATTTTGCAACCGAAGATGAGTATATGTTTCCCTATGCGCTTGCCGTAGAAAGCGCTCATAAGGGGGATGATATCTCGGAAGAGATGTCTCGACAGTTTAAGGAATATACTATTCACGATTTTATTACCGAGCATAATAACATAGAAGAAAAGTTAGCCGATCTTAAAAATTTGATTGTACGTCACATTCCTCAAGCGGAAGATAGCGTGCTTGCCTTTCAAATCCTCGAACGCCTTTTTCATCTAAATAGTGATCTTAACGATCATTCTCGTATAGAAGAGCTTGTGCTCATTCCTAAGGTGGTTAGGCTCGAATCGGAATTAAAGAGTTAGGGCCATGAGTTTATCAGTTGGAATACAGGTAAATCCGGAATTAATACAGTTGGGCTTAAAAGCGGTCATCGGCGAAATAGACACCAACATAAAGGTGGTACTAATTTCTGACGCTGATAGCCTGTTGCTATCTACCAATATGGGGGATTTTGATTTGCTTATTTTTGACATATCAACTTACAGGAAACTTGTTCAGAATTGTGGTTTATTGAAAATGGGCTTGTGTAATAAACCCTATTTGGTTTGTGGAGAAGCGGATACGGAAGAAAAGAGCCTTCCTTCTGGAGTTGTTTTTTGCTCTTTGAGATGGTCTTTAAGCCAAATAAAGGAGAGGGTGTTGCAGCTTATCTACTCTCAAAAAGAGCAACTTGGGGATGATGGCTCGGAAGAGATAACTAGTCGTGAACGCGACATTATTCGTGATATTGCCTTGGGGCTTTCCAGTAAGGAGATTGCTGATAAGAATTTTATTTCGCCACATACGGTTATTACTCATAGAAAGAATATTTCGCGAAAGCTTGGCATTAAGTCGATTTCGGGACTAACTATTTATGCAATTGTAAACAAGCTGATTAGTATAGAGGATGTAAAGAATATGGAGCTGTAGAGGTTTGCTGGAAGGTGTAAGTGTTAAAAGGTCAGATGAAACTCTTTTTTTTCGTTCTTCTTGGTAATTGAGATTCCTTTTTTCCTAATTTGCAGCGGAAATAATCAATCACGCATATACTATGACGAAGACTCTAACCACAAGAATGGCAACTCTGGCTGTTGCCACCTTGGCTATTGTATCGCTATGTTTTTCGGCGAATGCTCAAAAGGTTGATCGAATAACTCAGCTGGAGAATAAGATTAAGTTAGCAGAAGAAAAGGTAGAAAAGGCAGAGGCTAAAGTTAATCAAGCCGATAGCCTTATAAATGTAGGGAAAGAGCTGGAAAAAGAAGGGAAGCAAGAAATTAAAGAAGCTCAGGCTGACGAAAAGGCGCTGATTAAAGCATTCGACAACGAGATTGCTCCAATTGAAAAGCAGCTAAAAAGTAAGGATAGAGATGATGTTACTGCTGCCAAGAATGACAAGAAAGCGTTGGAGAATAAGTACAAGGCAGATTTAAAGGAAATAGAGACTCGCTATAAAGCTGCCGATAGAAAGATCCAAACCGGCATGAAAAATATTGAAAAGGGAAAGGAAAAGAAAGGACCTGCCGAAGATGCGCTTAAGGAGGCTCAACGAAGCCTTAAGGAGCTAGAAAAGGCTCTTGCCAAAGCATCAAAATAGGGATTTCGTCTCAATTTTAGAATAGTAGGGAGTATCCATGTGAGGGTACTCCTTTTGTTTTTGTTGACATCCACGAGTATTCTGACCGAGATATTTTATACCTTGCTTTCAAATTGGCTTAACATGAGAAAAATTATACTCTCTACCCTTGGATTGCTATTTGCTGTTGGCTTGTTTGCGCAGGAGCAGTATGTGGTATTGGTTTCGATGGATGGTTTTCGATGGGATTATTCTCAAATGTACCACACGCCCAATCTTGATAAAATGGCAAGGGAAGGGGTAAGCGCAAAATCGCTTGTGCCATGTTTTCCTTCAAAGACATTTCCAAATCACTACAGTATGGCTACAGGGCTTTATCCCGACCATCATGGAATAGTGAATAACTCTTTTTACGCACCAGAATTCAATGAATCGTTTTCGTTGAGCAACCTAAAAGCGAAGTACGATCCAAAGTTCTATGGAGGAGAACCTATTTGGAATACTGCTGAAAGGCAAGGCGTAAAAGCAGCCTCTTTCTTTTGGGTTGGAAGCGAAATTCCCATAAATGGGAGGCAACCATCAATTTGGAAGCCTTACGATGGTGCTGTTCCTTTTTCGGATAGGGTTGATAGTGTTGTTAGCTGGCTAAAGCGTCCTGTATTGGATCGGCCTCGTCTTGTTTTGCTATACTTTCATGAGCCCGATAAGGTGAGCCATAATAATGGACCTATGTGCAAGGAGACTAAGGTAGTGGTAGAAGAGCTTGATAGCCTTATTGGTGTTCTTCGCGCTAAATTGAATGCGCTTCCGCATGCCGAAAAAGTAAGTTTGATTGTTGTCTCAGATCATGGAATGGCCCCGATCTCTATAGATAGAGTTGTTGAACTTGGTAAGCGCATTAAACCGGAGTGGGTTGATCAGGTTCAGGCGGATAATCCGGCTATGAATATTAAAGCGAAAACTCATTTTTTTGATTCAGTGTATAATGCGCTAACTTGTACCCCGCACATTAAGGTTTGGAAGAGTAAGGAAATGCCCGAGCGTCTTAACTATGGGAAAAATCCACGTACACTTGACTTTACGGTGGTGGCCGATAGCCTTTGGAGCATTACGTGGCGGCTTAGGTCTATCAAAGCGGAGGACTACTCTAAGGGAACGCATGGCTATGACCCGGAGTATAAGGCCATGCATGGAATATTCTATGCGTGTGGTCCGATGTTTAAAAGTGGAACCTTAACTAGGTCGTTTGAAAATCTTAATGTTTACAATATTGTATGCCGGGTACTTGGAATTACACCTTCCCACAACGATGGAGATCCGAAAGTGCTCGATTGGATATTCGGCGATCCATCAAAAAAATAAAAGAGAACATTTGTTCTCTTTTTATTTTATAGTAAGCCAAGTTCTAACATTGCTTCTTCCGACATCATGTTCTTATCCCATGGCGGATCGAAGGTAAGAATTACCGTAACATCGGTAACGCCCGATGCCATGCGGGTCTTATCGTTTACATCTTGTATTACGGCCTCAGCCATAGGGCAATTTGGCGCAGTAAGGGTCATGCGTATTGTGGTGTAGCCATCTGGCTCTACATCTATTTCGTAGATAAGGCCAAGATCGTATACGTTAACCGGGATCTCGGGGTCGAATACCGTTTTTAGCTGCTCTACAATTCCTTTCTCTACTTCTAGTATGCGTTGGGCGTCCATCATCTTTTTAAACGTTTACTCGCCTTTGGTTTTGTAAGCTAAAGCGTAAAGCTTCATTTGCTTTATCATAGCTAGTAGGCCATTAGCCCGTGTTGGCGATAGGTTTTCCTTTAAACCAATTTTATCGATAAAAGTTAGCTCGTTATCGAGAATTTCTTGAGGTGTACGGTCGGAGAGCACTCGGATGAGCAACGCAATGATGCCCTTTGTGATAATGGCATCACTATCGGCAGTAAAGTGGATCTTACCGTTTTGGTACTCGGCGTTAACCCAAACACGAGACTGGCAGCCTTTAATTACGTTTTGCTCGTTTTTTTCTTTTTCTTCGATGAGCGGCAAGTCCTTGCTGAGCTCTATTAGGTAGTTGTAGCGATCCATCCAGTCGTCGAAGATGCTAAACTCTTCGACAATTTGATCTTCCACTTCTTGTACTGTCATGGTGTACTTTTTTATTGTACAAAGATAGGAATATGGTTAAAGAAAAGGTGCGCTGTGCTTGAGTTTCTGAGTTCTTTATATGTCTAAAATAGTCGGGAACCAATGGTTGTTTTATGCTACTAAAATGCTTCTGATGCGCTTAGCCTTTGGACACTGCTATTTCTTGGGGTAATGCTGTAGCTTTTTATGCGTCAGATCGTCTTTGATAAAAAAGAATTGTATGCTAGTAAGAAGATCTACAGTATTCTTAATAATGCTCACCTTTTTTACTGCGACTGCAATATCTCGCGAAAAGCCTATTCGCGAAATGTCTATTACGCGCATTGCAGCAACCCCTCCTTCGATTGACGGCAAGTTGGATGATGCCATTTGGCAGCAGGGGACGTGGGAGGGTAACTTCTCGCAGTATATTCCTAACGAGAATGCAAAACCTTCTCAGGAAACGGAGTTTAAAATTTTTCATGATGATACCTACATATATGCTGCGTTTCGTTGCTGGGATACCGAATCCGAAAAAATTTCATCAATACTTTCGAGGAGGGATAATGCAGATGGCGATCTTGTTGGTTTAGAGTTAGACAGCTACAACGATCATATAACGGCCTTTTGCTTTTATGTGAATGCCGCAGGGGTTAAGTGGGACTATACCTCGTCGGATAATAACGGGCAAGATGCGAACTGGAATCCTATTTGGTGGGTAGAAACGTCGAAAGACACTAAAGGGTGGTATGCCGAGATGCGCATTCCGCTTTCGGAGCTTCGCTTTAAGCCTGCACAAAACTCAACCTGGGGCATGGAGGCTATTCGTTGGATATTTAGGCTGCAAGAGCGCGATGTTTGGCAGCCAATGAGCCGTAGCCAGCAGGGATGGAATGCTAATTTAGGAACCCTAAAGTGGACAGAAAAACTGGACTCTAAGCTACCTCTTAATATAACTCCCTATGTTGTTGCACAAGCCGATAAATTTCTAAAGGATTCGGATGATCCATTCCGAAAAGATGGTCATAGCTATAAGGCAAACATTGGGTTCGATGCCAAATTAGGAATAAGCAACAGCTGGACGGCTGACTTAACCGTTAATCCTGATTTTGGACAAGTTGATGCAGATCCTTCACAGGTTAACCTTACTGCTTACGAGATATTTCAGCAGGAGCGCCGTCCATTCTTTGTTGAGGGACGGAATATTTTCACCTTTGGGCTTGGCGTAGGCGATGGGGATTTGGGTAGCGAAACCTTGTTCTATACCCGTCGTATTGGACGTCGTCCGCATCATAATCCAGATTTAGCAGATGATCGGTTTATCAAGCAACCTGAGTTTACAACAATAATTGGTGCAGCAAAAATTTCGGGACGCAACCCTAATGGGCTTTCGGTGGGTGTTATGGAGGCCGTTACTTCGCAAGAATTTGCGCGTATTGGCAATCGGCTATCCGAGTACAAAATAAAGGTAGAGCCGCTAACAAACTATGGGGTTGCCCGTATCTCGAAGGAGATGAACAGCGCAAATACCCAATTCGGAGCCATTGTCACATCTACAATTCGTAATCTGGATGCCAGCCATCTCGGTTATCTGCATAAGAGCGCCACTACTGGCGGCGTAAACCTGCTTCAGTACTTCGACAATAAGAAATGGTCGCTTAGCTTTAGCACCTACTTTAGCAGGGTAGATGGCTCGAAAGAGGCAATTCTCAACACGCAGGAGGCTGCCGGCCACTACTTTCAACGCCCCGATGCTCCTCATCTAAAGATCGACTCTTCGCGTACATCCCTAACGGGTAATGGGGGGCGGCTTATCCTTTCGAAGGAGTCGGGGAAGCTTAGAATGATGCTTTGTGGTTTATGGAAATCTCCTCGGCTCGAGGTAAACGACTTAGGCTTCGTTCGAAGCGTAGATAGGCTTACTCAAATATTCTGGGCGGGTTATCGGTTTACCAAACCCATGGGGATAATGCGTATGGCGAGCTTAAACCTAAACCAATGGGCCGAATGGACGTATGGAGGAGAATACCAAGGAATAGGAGGAAACATTAATGGCAATATCTCTTTTAAAAATCTGTGGTCGTTGGGGCTTGGCACAAACATCAACCTAAAGCAGATATCCACCGATCTTCTTCGCGGAGGGCCTTCGGTAAAGATGGATGACTACGCAAATGGATGGGCTGGTGTTAGCACCGATGAGAGCAAACCTTTTTTTGTTGAAGCTAATGCTTCTCTTGGAGCAAATATATCCAACTCGAGTAACACCTTTTCCGATTGGGGTGTGTCTTTAACCTATAGGCCGACATCGTTTCTGAATATTTCGATAGCTCCAGGATTTTATAGCGAGGTTAACGAGCTACAATATGTAGATAGGTTTGATGTTGGTCCTGCTCGGCAGTATGTGTTGGCTAAAATTGAGCAGCAAGTCTTTAGAGTGTCGTTAAGGGTGAACTTTAGTATTACCCCAAACCTTACATTGCAGTATTGGGGGCAGCCATTTGTAGCAACAGGCGATTACACAGAGTTCAAAAGAGCCGATAAGGTTATGAGCAACCGTTATGCTGAGCGATTCCATGTTTTTACCCCTAGCGAGATTGCTTTCAATTCTCAAAGAGATACGTATAAGGTTAACGACCCTAATTTTGGAAGCTACGAGTTCGACAATCCAAACTTTACCGCAACAGAATTCCTTTCGAACATGGTGTTACGTTGGGAGTATGCGCCTGGAAGTACCTTGTTTGTGGTTTGGTCGCAGAACAGAAGCTACAGCACCGGACTGGGGCGCACTCAGGTAGGAAAGGATGTCGGTGACCTCTTTTCGACATATCCGTACAACGTATTTCTTGTTAAAGCCTCATTTAGAATAGGGCGATAGATGTGTTAAAGGGAAACTACCAGCTGGGTTGCGTATCCAACTGGTAGGGTATAGTCTCTTGATGCCTCTAGGCTTGTCACGATGTGTTAAAGCGATTAACTTCTGTATGGATATTTTAAGTTAGAAGCAAAAAACTCTAAAAAGCTATATTTTCATAGAAAAGGAGAGTTTGGACTTATTATAGGGAAGTTAAAGTGCAACTGTAGGGAATTTGGAGCAATTCAATTTGGACGTTATGTTATTCTATTGCGCTAATAGCATGATGAACGTCATTTTGCATCATTTGAATTAACATAACACAAATCGGTTTTGTACAAGCTTGTTATGTAAAAATTTTGTTAAAAAAATATTTATTATAAAAAGTAAGCTTGTGTGTTGCTATACT
The DNA here is from genome assembly GCF_004340205.1 of Acetobacteroides hydrogenigenes. Taxonomy (NCBI): domain Bacteria; kingdom Pseudomonadati; phylum Bacteroidota; class Bacteroidia; order Bacteroidales; family Rikenellaceae; genus Acetobacteroides; species Acetobacteroides hydrogenigenes. Next base: position 48,591 of record NZ_SLWB01000014.1, on the reverse strand, counting down.
TGGGGCTTATTGAAATATATTTACATCCGTTTGCAAAAAGGGAATTATTGGGATTTTTTGAATCATTTTTGGGTTTTGAGTTTAAGGGAAGAAGGGAATTAGATATCTTTTTTGAGGGATTATCTAGGGAATAAAATCACTAAAACATCTTTTGCAATCATTTTTAGTTGTTTGCAGTATTCGTGCTGTAGGTGGCGTGGCATTGCTTTTTGCTTTGCCGAACATTTGAGGCTTGTTGAAATGGGTTTTATAATTTTTGAATCAATCAATCGTTTAACGCGATAATCTTGCAGATTAATGGATTCCAGCAGTAAAAGAAGCGCTACGTACGATATACTCCGAGCGGAGGTTTTCCGTTTGCGAGGAAAGCTTAAGTCTGTGCAAGATTACTCGGAGCAGAACTTTAACCACCTTAGCAAGCGGTTGAAGGTGTACTTCGAGGAGATACAGAAGATTGCGTCGGATACGGCAGCTATACAGAGCGTAGTGGAGGGGATGGGAAATACTCAAGGCCATTTACAGCAGGATACGTTGAGATTAAAGGAGTACCGAAGTACGCTATGCTCCCTATTCCGTACGTTTCAGGTTATTCAGCGCCAGTGCTGGAAGCTAAAAGCAGAGCTCGATGCAGAGCGGAACGCCTTTAAGGCTTTGGCCGATGGAGCAGCTCTACATTGCTGTGGCTCCGATATGGCTGCAAGCCCTAATGTTGAGGTTGTGGAGCTGCTAGAAATGCAAGTTGCCGGTATCGAGCGTTTAGGTAGTAGGTTAAGCTCGCTTCTGGAGCCCATTTCGCAGGCTGTAAATGCATTATTCTTTATCAGCAAGTACTTCGATTTGGCCGAAACCTTCGTTGATGGAGAAAAGCGAAGCAACAGTTCGCTTGCCGCCCTAACGATTGCCGTAGAGAACGATTCGCGCATATGCTTGGATAGCATAGGTAGCCTCACCACGAACATACAAATGCACGATTTGGTGCGGCAGCGCATAGAGCATATTGACTATATCTACGAGACCATTATTGATGAGCTTAATGGTAGCGGGGATGCCGATGCTACAAACTTAATATTCTTGCCAATTGTGCCTGAACTGGCTCGTCTTCACATAGCGCAGCTCGAATCGGCCAAGGAGGAATGCCTAGGAGCCTTTTTTACCATTCGCGATGTGCTGAATACGATTGATACGCGAATGGCCGACTCGTTGGAGGCTTATGTAGAGCTTACGTGCCTTGGAATGCTACACGATGCCGATTTTAACCACAGGCTAGAGCGCTTGATGGAGCATTTTATTCCTAGCTTACTTGCCCACGAGCAAAATTACATTCAGGCAGTAGGTGGGATGCAGGCATCCTTTCAGCGTATTAAGCTGGGGCAGCTTAAGGCCCGAACGAGCATGGTTGGCTACCTAAACGGATTGGTCCAGAAGCAGCCTAATAATTCTGGTTTTAGAATTCTATACGACGAGGCTGCTGCTTTTATATCAGATATGCGTACAGCACTGCTTAAACTCGAGATGGAGGTGGCTAACATTAGCATGCTATTTACCGAAGCGGCTAGCCAGCTCGAGCAGGTAAGCGCAACCTATGGGAAAAGCCATAAGGCATTTTACAACAATTCGGTGTACTCAACGTACGCAAAAAAGTGCGGCACTAAGGAGCACAGCCCTCTCCTGTCAGGATGGGCATACGACGAGAATACGCGCGAAGTGCATGGTCGGTATACCGAATTTTTTGGCGCCAAAATATCGGAAGTGGTCAACGATTTAGAGCGGCTGGCAAGTAGGCCAAGGCTGCTTAGCGCTTCGGAGGAAAGTATAAAGAGGGGATTCAAGAATATAGAAAAGGTGTATACGATGCAGAGCGAAAGGGATATCCATCGCCAACATTATCTGGGTTTTAAAGGGAATGAACCTAGGATACCGAGCAGTGCAACGGCTGAACATGCTGCAGGCGATGATAACCTCGAGCTCTTCTAATGGGGGTATTAGGAATGAATGGGATGTTTTATTGCAGAGTGGCTAAGCAGGAGTAGGCCAGCCACCTATACAGTAAGGGTATAAACGTATTAGAGTTGGGAATTCTTAGTTTGAAACAAGTGCATTGCCTCTTGAAACTGGTCAATTTGGTTTAGAAATAGAAATCCCATGCAGAAACTAGCGGTTAAAGCTTGTGAATGTTAAGCTAAGTATTGGAAACTGCTGGCAAAGCTGCTGAAAGTTTTTACAAAGGACGTCCAACTTTCGTCTAAGCTTCGAATACTTTCGTCTAAGCTTTGGAAATCTTCAGCTAAGCTTCGGAAACGTGCAGCTAAGCTAAATAGATTCCATTATAAGCGTCGACAAGGTAGAGCTAGAGCATGGAATTGGGATACAAAGAGGTAAGAAGGGAATAATTAATGGGAATTAATTTGGCTGTTGTGGATATGGATGGTGTTCAAGAGGCATGCACTAAATTTTTGGCTACAACAACACACAATTGTGGTAATTACTATACAGTAGGGAATGAAAGCATTTAGCGTAAAAAGTGAAATATCACCTTCGGATGGTGCTACAGCCATTACCATAGAGGGCGCCCTAACGTTGGCCAATGGCTATGCGCTTAGGAATAGCCTGCTTGAGGTTCTTCCTCAGGATGGAGATGTGCATATTGTTGTTCGAGAAGTTGATGATATCGACCTGTCGGGCTTACAGCTGCTGGTTGCGCTAAAAAAGCGGCAGCTTCGGCGTGGAAAAAAGGTGAGCTTTGAGGTAGCGCTTACTGCCGAGCTTAGGGAAATGGCTGTCCATTCGGGGTTTACCTTTTAGGTGGTGCTAAGTAGGACGGAACTTTTACTTGAAACTTGAAAAAACGAGAATACAGACTATGGGGAAAAGCATTTTAATTGTTGACGATTCCGAAAGTATTCGAGAGGTTGTCTCGTTTACGTTGGAGAGCGCAGGACATCAGGTAATGAAGGCTGAGAACGGTCAAGATGCGCTTAAGTTCCTCGATGGAACCAGCATAGATCTGATGATTACGGATCTACACATGCCAATTATGGATGGAATAGAGCTGATAAAAAATGTACGAGCCAATGGCAGCTACCAGTTTATTCCGATCCTTTTCTTAACCACCGAATCGCAAAACGAGAAGAAGATGCAGGCCAAGGAAGCTGGCGCTACGGGCTGGATCGTTAAGCCGTTTGTACCAGAAAAGCTCCTTGCCGCTGTTGCTAAAGTTGTGCGCTAATGGATCAGTTTAAGAAGAAGTTTTTCGAAGAGGCGTTCGACCTTATTCAGGATCTAGAGGACTCCTTGCTGATTCTGGAGGAAGATCCGGACAGCAGCTCCCATATCGAGAGGGTCTTCAGGGCTATGCATACGATTAAGGGCAACAGCGCAATGTTTGGCTTTAGCCACATCGACCGCTTTACCCATAACCTAGAAACGGTTTACGACTTTGTGCGACAGGGCAAGCTGAAAATTACCTCTCCGCTTCTTACGGCAACGCTATCGGCGGTCGACCAGCTAAAAACGCTGCTCAACGAGGGCGATACGGTCTCCGATGAGACGATGGCGGAGTCTTTGCGAATAACCGAACAGGTAAATTCGTTTATTGCTGGCACTGCAAAGGTTGGCGAAGAGGAGGACAGAGGGCTGGCGCTTTTGGCTAAGGATGCTGATATAGCCTCTACGTACTTTATCTCCTTTAAGCCTCATGCCGACATCTTCAAAACTGGAACCAACCCCCTCTACCTTGTCGATGAGCTTTGCAGCTTGGGCAGGAGCATTACCTATGCTCATACCGAGGCCATCCCGGAGCTGTCTTTGGAGATGGAGGCCGACTCCTGCTATACCGCATGGAGCATTTTCCTCGCCACAACCGAGGATGTAAATGCGCTATACGATGTTTTCATATTCGTGGAGGGCTCCTGCGAGGTTGATATTACGCTTCTTGCCGGTATCGACCTTTTGGGCAATACCCAGTTCTCCGACAGGATCGCCGAACTATATTTGGCGGGTGGCGCATTTAATGCTGCCGAGCTAAAGCACTACGCCGAGACGTTATGCACCTCCGAACAGGCCTTGGAGTGTGCTCAAACCGCAAGAAGAACGGTAACCACCAAGGAAAATACGATATCCAGTATCCGCGTTTCGTCGGATAAGGTTGATGGGCTGATGAATCTGGTTAGCGAGCTGGTTACGATGCAGGCCCAGCTAAGCCTTTTTGCAGAAAAGAGCTTGCTGCCCGAACTCTCGGCCATATCCGAGAATATGGATAAGATAACCCGCCGTTTGCGCGATACCGCTTTCGGCATTTGCCTTATTCCGCTCGACAGCATGCTAACCCGCTTCCATCGCTTGGTTCGCGATGTGTCTAAAGAGCTGGGGAAGGATGTTGCCTTTATCACTGAGGGCACCGACACCGAGCTGGACAAGACGGTGATAGAGAATTTGGCCGATCCTATAATGCATATCCTTCGCAACAGCTTAGATCATGGCATCGAAAGCGCTCAGGAGCGAGCTGCAAAGGGCAAACCTGCGCAGGGAACCATTCGGCTTAGGGCATTTTACTCGGGAACCAACGTTCATATCCAGATATTTGAAGATGGTAGGGGCATAAATCCAGAAACAATACGGGCAAAGGCCATTGAGAGCGGAATCATAGGTGCCGATGCGGTGCTAAGCAAGCAGGAAACCCTCGATCTGATCTTCCGTTCGGGCTTCTCTACCGCTGCACGGGTTACCGAGCTTAGCGGAAGAGGCGTTGGTATGGACGTGGTGAAGCGGAAGATATCTGAAATTAGGGGAGAGGTGGAGATCGACTCCGAGGTGGATAAAGGGACCACCATTACGATTAAGCTTCCGCTGACGCTATCCATAATAGATGGATTGCTGGTAAAGATATCGGAAACCTACTTTGTAATACCGCTATCGGCGGTTGATACCATATACGCAGCAAAGCATACCGACCTAAAGAAGTACAACAACATGGTTGTGCTGGCCGGTAGGCAAATGCCCTACGTTTACCTGCGAACCTACTTCGACTATCCTGCCAACGACGAAGACCAGGAGCAGATCGTAGTTGTCAGCTACTCTGACATTAGTGTTGGATTGGTTGTAGACCGGGTAGTGGGCGAGTACCAGGCTGTTTTAAAGCCGCTGGGTAAAGCCTTTAAGAGCTTAGACTTTGTAAGCGGGGCTGCCATTCTTGGCGATGGAACAATTGCGCTGGTTTTAGATACAACAAGAGTAATACGGCAGGCTACTGCACGGTAGCCGATGCTGGCTGAATACTATTTTTTACTGAAACTAACAGTAAAACTGTAACGATTTTAAATCAATGGGATATGGCTGAAGAGAAATTAGTACTCAATTCGTATCTGTCTTTCAAGTTGGGCGAGGAAATATTTGCGGCTAACGTCAGCAAGGTTCTCAACATTCTTGAAATGACGAAGATTACCCAAGTGCCCAAGTCTCCTCCTTACATGAAAGGGGTTATCAACCTTAGGGGCACTGTTCTTCCGGTTGTTGATACGCGGTTAAAGTTTGGTATGTCGGCAACCGAGTTTACCCCCAACACCTGCATTCTGGTGATGGAGGTAGAGGTAGATGGGGAAGCCCTGCAGGTTGGCGGGCTGGTGGACTCCGTTCAGGAGGTACTAGAAATAGACCTCAAGGAAATTCTACCTCCACCAAATATTGGCAGCAGGTATCGCTCGGAGTTCATCAACGGTATGTATAAGCTCAACGACGATCACTTCATTATGCTACTCGATATGGACAAGGTGTTCTCGTCCGACGAAGCACTTTTCCTACGCGAAAGCACGCCTGATGCAGGCAACGACAACCAATTTTAAATCATCTAACAAGTAGGTCTTATGTTTGAGAAAATGACGCTTAGAGGAAAGCTGCTTTTGGGCTTTAGCTCTGTTGCCCTTATAGTTGCAATTGTAGGTATCTTTGGGATTCTACAAATGAAAAAGATCACAGAAGCAGATACTAAGATGTACGAGTATATTACAGTACCCATTGCACAAATAACTCAGGTTGCAGAGGATATACAGGATCTGAGATCTGTTTACAGGGATATGATTAACACTAACGATCCGCAGCGATTCAAACTGTTGGAAGAAGATATCGATAGACTTCGAGGTAATATAAAGAAAAACTGCGATGATTACTACAAAAGCTGTTGGACAGATGAAGATAAGGCTATGTTTAACGCCTTTATGTCTGAACTGAACCCATACTATGTAGAAACGGACAAAATCATTGCTTTTGCAAAAGAAAACAAAGATGCTGAAGCCCTAAACCTACTTTATGATGAAAGTGGTGCATTTAGAAAGCACTATACCGCAGTTGTAAAGGCTGTTGACGATATTGTTGCCGATAACATAAAGGTAGGTGAAGAGATTGCTGTAGAAAATGCCCATATTTCAAGATCGGCAACCATTGCGATGTCCATTCTAATTGTAGTTGCTGCAATTCTTGCAGTAATACTTGGAGTGATAATTGCTCGAAATATTCAGTTTATTATAAAGTCTCTTCTTGATGAGGTTAAAAAGCTGGTTAGCGCAGGTGTTGATGGGAAATTGGCGACTCGTGGCGAACCTGAAAAGGTAAACTTTGAGGTGCGTGAGATTATCGTTGGGGTAAATGACATGCTTGATGCAGTAGTAAAGCCCCTTAATGTTGCGGCCGAATATGTTGATAGCATTGCTAAGGGCGATCTTCCAGAAAAGATTACCGATAATTACAATGGTGACTTTAATGTAATAAAGAATAACATCAACACCCTTATTGATACGCTAAACGATATTACTAATAAAGCTAAGCTGGTGGCCGAAGGTGATCTTACTGTAGAGTTAAAGATGCGCTCGGAGAACGATGAGCTTATCAAGGCGTTGATGAATATGGTTAAGGGGCTATCGGAGGTTGTTACCCAAGTTCAAATAGCGGCCGACAATATTGCTGCCGCAAGCCAGGAGTCTAGCGCCTACGCGCAGCAGCTATCGCAGGGTGCTTCGGAACAGGCATCTGCTACCGAAGAGGTTTCTTCGTCGATGGAGGAAATGTCGTCCAACATTCAACAGAATACGGAAAATGCTCAGCAAACTGAGAAAATATCGCTTGCAGCGTCGCAGGGAATGCTTCGTATTAGCAAGTCGGCTGAAGAGAGCATGAGATCGGTAAAGGAGATTGCATCTAAGATTACCATTATTGGAGATATTGCCTTCCAAACCAATATACTTGCCCTTAATGCGGCTGTAGAAGCGGCACGTGCCGGCGAGCATGGTAAGGGTTTTGCGGTGGTTGCTGCAGAGGTTCGCAAGCTTGCCGAGCGTTCGAAAATTGCTGCCGAAGAGATTGACATCCTTTCGAAGAATAGCGTTGATCTTACCGAGGAGGCTGGCAAGCTAATGCATCAGATTATCCCAGATGTAGAGAAGACGGCTAGCTTAGTTCAGGAGATTACTGCAGCATCTCTGGAGCAGAATTCTGGGGCCAACCAAATTAACAACGCCATTAACCAGCTCAACCAGGTTACGCAGCAAAACGCTAGCGCTTCCGAGGAGATCGCGTCAGGTTCAGAGGAACTTTCGAACCAGGCCGATCAGCTACGCGAGCTAATAGGATTCTTTAAGGTTGAAAATGCAAGATATTCTAAAGTTCAGCTTCAGGCTGCTAGTCAACCAAAGCGTAATGTACAACCTCAGCATTTGAATGTAAAGGATAGGTATCAGGATACTTCGGTAAAAAGCAAGGGCGTAAAAATAAGCTTGCACCCCGAAGCAAAAGATTCTGATTACGAACGATTCTAACAATATAACCTGCTAAAAGGTCGGATTGCTGTACGGCATATTGTGATGGAGATTTGTAGGGGAGAATTTCGTACAGCCAATAGCCTCGATCTTTTTTAGTAGGTAAATATTGTTGGGTTAAGGGTTCTCTACCCTCTGTCTAAAGCAGCAGAGGGTAGAGATTAATTCTGGTCGATATTTACATTCAACAGAAGAGCATGAATATTAGTCAACTTATCAAAATAGCGACCTACATTTCGGGCAGCATAGAGGCTAATGGCATTTGCAACCATTACCAGAGCCTTATAGGTCATTGTAGACGAGCATCAGATGGAGACTCCGCTGTTACATCAGCAATGGTTGGCGAAACGTTGAGGCTGCTGGAAGATGGAAACAGCAAGTTCGATCCGAAAAGTTGGGATAGGGGCGTTCTTCGTATCTACGAGAAGCTGGAAAACCCCAGCTTGTTTGGACGTCAGGCTTCGGAGCTGCTTAGGGGGCTTTACGAGCAGAGTAAAGGAGACTACTCGCTGCTGTTAAAGGAACTCGAGGGTAATCATACCCGCATTCTTGCGCTATTAAATCAGCTCGGTCTGCTTGTGGGTAGCTTAGAGCCGCTGGTAGGTCCTTCGGTAGAGATTGGAGATGCAGTTGATAATGAGGAGAGGAACCATCTACTTCAGATATACTTTGAAGGGGCTCTTTTTATTAAGGATATCAACCAACTCGAAAAGTTTTGTCGAATATGGAGCAGCATCCTATCATCCTTTACTACGCTAACCCGCGAAAAGGCGGAGGAGGTTGGGATATACGATATTGAAATGAGCTCGATAACCTTTTACGCCGGCATCCGAACGCTTAACGCGCTCTCGAATGGAACCTACCGTATACTAAACCAGTACCAACGAATTCTGGAGATAAAGCGCATGCAGCAAGAGCTTACCGAAATGGAGCTGAACAATGCGGAGGTTATTGTTGAACTTTTGGAGGACGAAATATCAAACGTCGTGGACGAGGAATCGTCGGCTATTGCCTCCGAGCTTTTGGCGAAGTACGAATGGGATGAGGAGCTGGAGGATGGCGCTGACGTTTACCGTTTGGTAAAGACTTCGCTTAAGCAAACGCTCAGCTTTGTAGAAAAAGGGGGACGAATTTTCTCAAATCATTCTAGCGGATTGAAAGCGGTTAACGAAAAGGTTGTACAAATGCTTCAGTCCTTAAAAGAAGCCGAAAGTAGGCAACAAAATGCCGAAATCTTCAATTTTGAATCAATTTAGGTGAACTTACAGGTGTAAGATCAGGCGCGCATAACGTTTTGTACCCATACTTTTACTAAATGCAGGATTCTCTTCAAGCAGCTGATATTGCTCATAAAATGTCGGCAAAAGATTTTAGCCGTTTGAGCGACTTTATCTACAACAGCTATGGGATTAGAATGCCCGTAGAAAAGAAGCTAATGCTACAGAGCCGGCTTCAAAGGAGGTTGCGTGCGTTAAACATGACCTCTTTTGGCGAATATGTAGACTACGTGTTTGGCAAGAATGGCCACGAGGAGCTCGTGCTGATGATGGATCAGGTGAGTACGAACAAAACTGACTTCTTTCGCGAAGCGCATCATTTCGATTTTTTGGTAGATACCATTTTACCGGAGCTAACGGGTGGCTCATCGTATAAAAAGAGCTTGAAAGTATGGAGCGCCGGATGCTCCAGCGGCGAAGAGGCCTACACCTTGGCAATGGTAATGGAGAGCTACATGGAGCAAAATAGCAGCTTCGACTACCACATTCATGGTACCGACATCTCGACTAAGGTGCTACAAGTTGCCGTTGATGCGGTTTACAAGGAGGAAAAGGTGGAGGTTATTCCGTTGGCTTTAAAGAAGAGGTTTCTGCTTAGGAGTAAAGATCCGCTTAAAAAGACGGTTCGGATAGTACCAGAGCTGCGTGCAAAAGCCTCTTTTGCACGGCTAAACCTTATGGATGCCAGCTACGATGTTCCAAATAGTTTCGACATTATATTTTGTCGGAATGTGCTTATCTACTTCGATAAAAAGACGCAGGAAAGTGTGATAAATAAGCTTGTAAGTAAGCTTAAGCGAGGAGGATACTTCTTTCTTGGTCACTCCGAGTCGATAATGGCGATGAATGTTCCGTTGAGGCAAGTAAAGCCAACAATTTTTGTAAAGATATAGCCCAATAAAAGCAATATAGAAATGAAACTTACCGATGTGGAACTTCTCGACGAACTTAAGAGTCGGTTTGAGGAGAATGCCTACTCGCTAAAGCATTTGAGCGAGCTTAACCTCGAACTGATGAGCTTAAATAGGAAGTTGGAAGAGTCCGAGAAGATGAAGAGCAACTTTCTATCCAATATTCGCAACGAAATTGTTAACCCGTTTGCATCGATATTGGGCTTGGCTACCCATATACAAGCTTGTGGTCCCGATAGGATGGATAAGGTAAGGCAAATGGCGGCGATGATACATTCTGAGGCTTTTTCGTTGGACTTTCAGCTGCAGAATATATTTGCTGCGGCCGAATTGGAGGCGGGCGAATCTCATCTTAGCTGCATGAATGTAGATGTAAGCGCCTTGCTTGAATCTGTTATCGAGTCGTACCGTTTTGAACTCCAAAAGAGAAGCATTACGGTAGATCTTACCTGCAGCTGCAAAGGTATGGAGTTTAAGACAGATGCCGGGAAGTTGAAGCTAATAATCCTAAACCTGTTGGATAATGGGATTAAGTTCAGCCAAATGGGCGGTAGGGTAGAGATTGTCTCAAGTTGCAGCCAAGGTATCCTAGAAGTTGCAATAAGGGACTACGGGATTGGAATAGAGGAGAAAAACCTTGCGTTTATATTCGACCGCTTTAAGCGCATTAATACCGATGTCAATACCTTAAACGGGGGATACGGTCTTGGACTTACGGTGGCTAAGGCAATGCTCGAAGCCCTAGAGGGAACAATAGAGGTACATAGCAAGGTAGGCGAAGGATCTCAATTTATAGTTCGAATTCCGGAGGCAAAAGCTGCCGATGAGGTAGAAGGCTTTGCTGCCGATGCTAACGAGTTTATGTTCGATTCCGATAATGAAATTTTCTAGCATTATCCCCAATCCAAATTAGCATAATGGACGATATCGAACAGCATTACCTATACCCTTCGGCTCTATTCGCTAGCGCTAGGCCTCATAAGGTTGTAACCGTTCTTGGTTCTTGCGTGTCGGTTTGCCTATGGGACCCTTTTTTACGTATAGGGGGCATAAACCACTACATGCTTCCGCTTTGGAATGGCGAAGGGCTAGCATCTCCTAAGTATGGGAATATTGCCATCGAAAAGCTGATAGAGCGGATGCTCTACTTGGGAAGCCGAAAGTCAAACCTACAGGCAAAGATATTCGGAGGTGGCGAGGTGATTGATGTAAACATCTCCGGTAGGTTTCGTATTGGTGAGCGGAATATTGCTATTGCCAAAGAGCTGCTGGAGGAGCATCGGATTCCTATTGTGGCGCAAAGCGTTGGTGGCAAGCGTGGGCGTAAGCTGATGTTTCTGACATCAACGGGCGAGGTTTTTCAGAAAATTATTGACAAGAATTCGCACGAAATTGGAGGGTGAATGCTCCATTCGTTGTACATCTACATACGCCATGAAAAAGGTAAGGGTTCTTATAGTAGACGATTCGGCGGTGGTCCGGCAAACGCTTACCCAAATACTTCAATCGGACGCAACGATAGAGGTAATTGGGAGCGCTTCCGATCCTTACATCGCCGTAAAAAAGATCATGGACGAAGTTCCAGATGTTATTACGCTGGATATAGAAATGCCGCGAATGGATGGACTAACATTTTTGAAGCGAATAATGTCGCAGCATCCTATTCCGGTGGTTGTTATTTCGAGCTTAACGGATAAGGGATCGGAAACGGGCATACGGGCGTTGGAGTATGGTGCTGTGGAGATTATCACTAAGCCAAAGCTAAATACAAAGCAGTTTATCGAGGAGTCGAGTATTCGTATTTGCGATTCGGTAAAGGCTGCTGCACTAGCACAGGTTAGGCGAAAGGTGGTTGTGGATAAGATAGAGGTAACGCCAAAGCTTTCTGCCGATGCCATAATCTCCGAAGGATCTTCGTGCAGCATGCTGCAGACTACCGAAATGGTGGTGGCGATTGGGGCATCAACCGGTGGTACAGAGGCTTTACGAGCTTTTCTAACAGCGCTGCCCCATGACTGTCCAGGGATTGTTATCGTGCAGCATATGCCCGAAAAGTTTACCCAATCGTTTGCCAATCGCCTAAACGAGCAATGCCTGATTACCGTAAAGGAAGCGGAAGATGGCGATACGGTAATTAGGGGGCGAGCTTTAATTGCTCCCGGCAATAGGCATCTTCTTCTGAAGCGAAGTGGTGCTCGCTACTTTGTTCAGCTTAACGATGGACCTTTGGTGAATAGGCATCGGCCTTCGGTTGATGTTCTGTTCCGCTCGTTTGCCCGTTATGCAGGGAAGAATGCTATTGGAATTATTATGACCGGGATGGGCGATGATGGAGCAAAGGGGCTGTTGGAGATGAAAGCGCAAGGTGCTAAGACAATTGCTCAGGATGAAAAGTCGTGCGTTGTATTCGGAATGCCCAAGGAGGCAATCCGGTTGGGAGCAGCCGGCAAGGTATTGCCGCTCGATATGATTGCACCAACGATGATGAAGCTAAGCGTACAGCATTGATAAAAGTATGATAAAAATGGGCGGATATTCTTTTTGCGATTTGCTAGAAAGGTTAGATGTTAAGCGAGTAACCAAGAGATTTACGCTGATTGGCGTTGCTATTGGCTTTTTTGTTTGGGTTATCTTTCTTGTTGTGGAGGTTATCTCGAAGGGCGAAATTGTTGCTCGAGGTGGGCTTATTGAGCTGCATAGGCATAGCCCTAGCTGGTGGCTAATCGATACGTTGCCCATTATAGTAGGTGTTGCAGCCTACTCCATTGGGCGGCTGCACGTGCTTTACCTTCGAGCAAGGAAGCAGCAATCTCAGGAAGAGCAACAGCGATCGAAGCAGCTGCTGCGCTTTGCGGAGAGGCTAAACCAAGGAGAGCTAGATGCTCCTGCCGATTTTGATAGGGATAGCGAGCTGGGGAAATCGATTTTGCAGCTTAGGGACTACCTGGTGAAGAGCAGGCAAGAGGAGAAGGTGCGCGCTGAGGAGGAGAAGCAGCGAAGCTGGTTTGCCGATGGGATGGCTAAGTTTGCCGACATCCTTCGCCTAAACAACGACAACCTAGAGAAGCTCTCGTACGACATCGTAAGCAACCTGGTAAAGTATCTTAACGCCAACCAAGGGGGCTTCTTTTTGCTGGAAAAGTCCGACCCATCCGACATCCATTTTACGCAAACGGCTGCCTTTGCCTACGATCGTAAGAGGCTTGTTCGTAAGCGCGTGGAGTGGGGTGATGGGCTTATTGGCGCATGTGCCTACGAAAAAGAGCCCATCTTTATGACGGATATTCCGGATAGCTACGTTAGCATTACCAGTGGCTTAGGAGGTACAAATCCTCATTGCCTGCTTGTTGTTCCACTTGTTGTTGAAGGCGACGTGCAGGGGGTGATGGAGATTGCCTCGTTTAGCGTGCTGAAGGATTTTGAGCGTCGCTTTGTAGAGGAGCTTTCTAAGGCAATTGCGCTGACGATAAAAGGGGCTAAGGTGAACTCGCATACCGCTCAGCTACTCGAGCAATCGCAGTATCAGGCCGAGCAGCTAAAGGAGCAGGAAGAGGAGATGCGCCATACCATAGAGATGCTGCATGCAACCCAAGAGGAATCTGCCCGAAAGGGCGTGGAGCTATCCAACTTTACCGAGTCGGTGAACAACACAATGGTTCGAGCCGAGTACGATATATCCGGGAAGCTGCTTTTTGCCAATGCCCGATTCCTCGCCAAGATGGGCTATAGCCACATCAACGAGATTCAGGGGAAGCATATTTCTTCCTTCATCAATAAAAAGGATAGCCGCTGGTTCGTGAAAATTTGGGACGAGCTAACCAAAGGGGGCAACCACTTTGAGGGCGATATGAAGCATGTAACCAAGCAGGGAACCGATTTCTGGTCGATGGCTACCTACACGTGCGTTCGCGATCAGGATGGTGCTGTGCACAAGATTCTCTTCATGGGAATCGACATTACCGAGCTCAAGAAGATGAGCCTTGACTTGGAGAGCAAGGTCTTTGCGCTGAACAGTTCGGCTGTTACCGCCGAGTTTGACCCTAGTGGGGCTATTTGTAGCGGAAATATTAAGATCTCGGCCATACTCGGCTACCCTCAAAACGAGCTGGTTAAGATGACCGTGTACGACTTCTTCTGCCCAAAAAATGCGCTTGCCTTTAGGGATATCTGGAGCGAGGTGGTGCATGGGCATCCGCAGGAGAACCAGTACCAAATGGTGTCGAAGGGTGGTGGCGAGAGATGGCTGCAGGGCACCTTTACGGCGGTTTACGATATGTACAACGAGCTCTCTAAGGTGGTTTTTATTGCCAACGACATCACCTCGCAGAAGCGCTTGGAGCTTGAGGAGCAGCAAAAGAACGACCAGCTCTTGAGGCAGGAGGTAGAGCTGCAGCAAAAGCTCGAAGAAATACGCGCGGTTAAGATCCGTAACGAGAAGACCCTAGAGGGGGCAATGGACGCCATCATTACCATAAATTCCGAAGAGAAAGTTGAACTCTACAACCGTGCTGCCGAGGAACTATTCGGCTACAGCAAGCAGGAGGTTATCGGGCAAAGCATAACTATGCTGCTCCCCGCAGCATATAAAAGCTTAAATTCTGGGGATGTTATTGGCTACCTGAAATCGGAGGCGAATAGGTTTAAAGGGGCGCGCTCCGAGGTTACGGCGGCCGACAAGTGGGGCAACGAGCTGTCGCTGCTGCTTACCATTTCGGAGGCACAGATTGGGGAGGATTACACCTATACGGCATTTATCCAGAATATCTCGGTGGAACTGTTCTAACTATTGAAAAATAAGCAGGAGATTAAATCTATTTGACTGTCTTTTTCTCTGTTGATCGTACCTGTAAGATAAAGATGCATAAGTAAGATGTATCGTAATATAGCCTCCCACCCCTTTTAGTTTTCTAAAAGGAGTGGGAGGCTTCTTTTATATTTTTTGAAGTATTATCTTCTGGTTAAACTTATCTACAATCATCTTGTAGTAAAATTTAATGTCGGAATATTCATAGATTGGGTAGCTGTCCTTCTTAAAAGTGTACCTTCCGCTAACTCGTAACGAAGCGTCACCTTGTTGCTCTACCTTGTAAGCGATGTTTACCATAGGGTTGTCCACTGTAACATCTTCGGGTTTGGAGAGTAGTTTATAACCTTTTGGAATAATAATAGTAGAGGAGAATTGGTTGGTGTTGCTGTATACCATGTCAACAGGATAGCTTCTTGAATCTTGCTTAAGAGGATTTTCTGTAATCGAAGCATTAAGGAATGGGGTTACGATAATTTTATCTTCTATTTGATCCAGAGTCATTCCGACGTTGTACGATAGCTCAAAGGGCTTACCGATTTGGAGCAAATTCTTCTGCCTTAGCGAATCGCTAGAGGTAAAGTTTCCTAGAATCTTTGTTTTTAAATCGCTGTAGCTACTTGAGAATTGGCTTCTGTAGTTAATGGCATCGTATCCGGTAGATATAATTCTATGACGTTGGTAGGTTGTATCCTTATCGGGCATAGGTATTATGGTGATATTGTGTAGCGTAGAAGAGCCGGAGGCTCCGGAAGGTGTTGCCCATTCGGTCTTTTTCTTGTTTACAACAAGTCCTTTGTCGTTTATGCAGCGCACGGGTAGCTCCCCAAAATCACAAAGAGGGTCGGTTGCATCTAGCAGAATTGGCTGATTGTCTATGTATGCCAACGTAACAACGCTATTAAAGAAGTGTTGGAACGGATAGTCGAGCTTGATTTTACCATGACCGCGTGTGCTTATAAGAACAGGGTACGACTCAATTCCTGCTGCGTTAAGCATTCCTGTTAAGAAGAGGTTTATATCGGCAGCGTTACCGGTTTTGCTCAGAAAAAACTCCTTAATGCTTTTGCTGGCAAATTTATCGTTGCGCCCATTCCAGCTATAGTTGCTCTTGACGAAGAGGTTGATCTTTTTTGCTGTTTCCATTTGAGGCATTAAGCCCGCATTGAATTCGGGGACTATGGTTTTAGCCTTATCTTGACTATTCCGCAAGTACTTGCCAAAAGAGTCTTCATTGAGCATATCCTTAACCAGCTTATCCCAAGTGGTCATAATGTTCTTCTGAGCACCTGCAGTTGTGGCTATACTCGCAAGCTGAAAATCGATCTTAACAATATAGTCGTTTATAGACGAGATGAAAGACTCGTCACGAAAGGCGGGCAAATCCTTCATCACGAATTCGTATACCATATCGTTATAGTCCACTCCATCGAAGCGTTCGGTAGTGCTTCTGTCGGCATAGCTTTTGAAACCATCGAATTTAGGTGCTCCCTGAAACACGTAGATGTAGTTGTAGAATGGGGTCATTCTTGTTGTATACTCGCTGTAGATTACGGGTATCTTCCACTGAAATTCCCAGCTTCGGAGGTTGAAGAGGTAGGGGCTCTTTATGGTGTAGGCAATTTCGATTATCGACCCTTCCTTAACATCGGGCATGGCAAATTTACGCTCGTACCAGTGCTCGTTTATTTTCTCGGTAAACGCGTTTTTGGGATCTAAGGGGGTGCGTCGCAGCGCTCCATTCTCCAAGTTATAGGTATTTCCTTGTATTGTTTCTATTTCCTCGAATGCCGAGTTCTCCTCGTAGTAGGGTATTGCTATTTGGGCCCACTTTAGGCCTGCTTTGTTCAAAATCTTGATCTTCATTCGACGTTCGAATATAAGGCTGAAGCTTCGGTAGTCGTATAAAAACCTAGATTTGCCTATATCGTAAATCACCACTGCTTCGGCAGCAGGGTCTTTGGGGTAGCGCTTCATGTCAAATTCTTCTTGGCAGTATTTCCCGAATTCGTGAGGGAAATTCTGGGCATTTGACCCAAACGCAAGGTAGGTCAGTAGAAGTCCTAGTATTATACTCTTTTTCATTGTATGGTGTAGTTGTAGTTGTAGTTGTAATTGTAATAGGGGCGAAGCCTTAGGCCTCAGGTTTTAAAACAATGGCTCGTTTTTCGGCTTCCTTAATCTCTTGAATAAAGCGATAGAGCTCGGGATACTCTTCTAGCTGGTAGTGTGCTGGTTTTAGGATGACCTTTTTTGCAACCAGGAGCTCTCCTTTTGAGTAGGTAAAGGCTAGTTCGTAGCTGCCAAATCGGCTTTTTAGGCTAATGCCGTTGAGGTTTGATGTTACCTTGTATCCTTGTGGAATGGTGTATATAAGCGTGTCAGAATTGCAAATAGGGTAGGGAATATTTACCGGAAGCTTGCGTGCGTTCACGGGAACAAAGGCTGGAATTCTACTGGGGTAAAGTCCAAAATAGTAGTCGCCTGCTAGGGGCTTAAGAATTTTGTAAAGATTTAGGGTTGAATGCAGCTCAATTCGTGCCGTGTCGCGATGCGGCTTTTTTAGGAGCCATTCCTTAACCTCGTAGTTGCTGAAGTGCATGTATTCGCGGATAATCTTATCCTGCTCGTCGGTGTTTAGCTCGGAGTTGAGCTGGTTGAACAGCTCAAAATCGCGGCCCCTAAAGGAGAAACTAATGGCTGTGGAGGCATTGCCATCGGTTTGTAGGTCGAACTTCATTCTACGCGAGGTAAAGCTATCGCTGTCTTGCAAAGACGGGATCTTTACTATTCGGCTGGCATTCTCGGATATGAGCAGGGCCTCCCTGTTTTGTGTAAAGGTACCCATATAGCCAAACGGATTAATGTTGCTGGTGGTTTCGAGCCATAGGGTATCCTTTTCTAAAGGTACTGCAACAATGGCATGGTTGAACTGGGAGGATACGAAATCCCGAATTAGATCGCTTGGCTGGTTGCCTGCATTTACCAGTACATAGTGCGAATCTATGCCAGCGCAGCGTAGGATAGCCCTCATGTAGTTGGATAGCGCCTTACAGTCTCCATACTTGTTCTGTGCCACATACGAGGCTGGATATGGTTTCATCCCGCCTATACCTATTGATACGTTGATGTAGCGCGTATTGTCTTGGAGGTAATGGTACAGAATCTTTACGATCTCTTTTTTATCCGTTACTCCTTCAGTAAGCTGCTTGATGTGGTTTTTCTCCTTCTCGGGTAGCACTTCGAGCCCTTTTTGCAGCTGGTTTTGCCATTCGCCAAACGATTGCCAGCTGTGAGTACATCCTTCTACTCCGTAGCTGAAGTGGAGCGGGGTTGCTGCTACAAAGGGGAAGTAGCTATCGAGAGGCTTGGCGTAAATTTCGCTCTTTAAAACGTTTGGGTAGCAGGCATCCCACTGAAGTATTACGCCGTTGCTGGTGGTATCAACCTTGGAATGTACGACATTGTAGGCGTACTTTTTCATTGGAAGGTTTTTGGGAACGACCATTGTTAGGTGTGCGGCGCGCGTGGGAACTCGGTTGTCGATGATGGGGGTCCATCTGGTAAAGTCGATGTAGTCCTTGCAGGTTGCCTTGTAGGTGTAGGCTATCTGGTAGGGGTATACGTTATGCTTCAGCTGGAACTCCTTTACAAAGTCATCTTCGTAGAGCGATATGTTCGATATGGCGCTGCGGGTTGTAATGTCGCTGCTTTTTAAGGAGCGGATCCTATTCCCCGCGCTGTTGGTAATCCATGCGTCAATGTCCGAAATCTTGTAGGTTTTAGAGTAAGGAATGGCAACGTGGGTGTAATCCTCTCCGATACGGTTGTTGATCTGAATAATAATGGTGTCGATTTGAGAGAACTTTCCCGCTTCAACAACGCAGATGCTGTTGTACTTGACTACTTCGGCATTGTGGGGCTGGCATTGTGCTCGGCTTCCCCATAGGGATAGAAGCAGAAGCAACGGTAGGTAGGGGCTTATGTTCATAGGTTATTGAAGATATTTATAAACAGGCTTGTCATTTTTGCCTATATTCCAGAATTCAAATGTAGCGTTTAAATAATATTAACAAAAAAAACGGGAAGGTATTTTAGGTGTTGCCGTTCTGAAGCGTGCTGCGGCCATATGATGACCTTTCATTCTATGCCAAAAACCCCGCCATTGCTGGCGGGGTAACCACTCTTAAGTATAACAAACACGTACCTTCACAGGTACTAGGATTTCTTCTTTTCCTCCTCGCGCGCCTTGGCGGCTAGCGTTTCGCGCGTGCGAACGATGGCCATGGTTTTATCGATTTCGACGTTCACCTTTTCCATGATGGCCAGGTATTCGGGCTTCTCCTCCACGTTGTACAGGTCCTCGACGAGCTCTAGGATGGACGAGCACTGCTTGCTGGCCGTTTTGGCCACCTCGTAGGCGGCAGCATCGGGTTTCTCCTCCACCATAACGCCGTTGCGGTAGCCGTAGGTGGTTTCGAACTCCTGCTGAAGGGCCCAAACCTTACCCCATTCGGCGGTAGCCTTTAGCAGCGTAAGGGCTGCTACGTAGCGGGGGTTGGTGGTAAAGAGGGCATTCAGCCCGTGTAGGGCCGATGTTTCGGCCTTTAGCCCCATGTGGAAAATATCTCCGGAATCCTTAATGGCCTTAAGGATGAGGTTAGCGGCTTCGGCCTCGGCTGCCACGTCGCTTAGCTGGAAATACTCAACTAAGTGTATGAATCGCGAAAGGCTTCGGTCGCGATTCTTATCCGCTGCTTTTACAGCCTTGGTTTGTGGTTCGAAGCTGGCCGGATTGGTGGAGGCCTCGAGCGCTACCATTGTTTGGGCCAGCTCCTGCAGCAGGCGCTTTAGCTTATCGCCTATCGTTGGACACGCATTAATGATAGGCAGAATTAAAGTGATAAAGGCAGACAGCTCCCCAACGCGTAAGCGTTGGAAGGATAGGTTGTTAATTTTTGTTTTCATCTCAGGTAGTTTTAATTTGATTATGAAGAAAGCATTAAAATATCGTCCTTCAAAGCTTTTGTTAACCAAATGTTGTTGTCTTCGTTGTCAAATTTTTTTGGCTGTTGATAGTGCCGCTACAGTACGATTTTTGAGCTAAAAGAGCACCATTACCGGATGAATGGACGATTCCCAGAGGTGGGGAGCTTTTTATTCACGCGTGAATGCGCCTCTCCGGCACTTGGGAGCGTGCCATTCACGCGGTAACAGCGTTCTCCCAGCTTCGGGGGAACGCTGTTCACCTGGTAACGCGCGTCTTCTGCCTGCTGGAGGCGGGCATTACCGCGTGAATATGGCTCTCCCAGATACCAATGGGGTCTGGGAGCATGGTATATCCGCCTTTCTGCATCGCCTTGCTCATTCAATGCTTTCGAATCAACCAAAACCGTACCTTTGCGCTATGGATGCGCTAGCCCAAACATCGTTAAGCCAAACCATCCGCACGCTTGCCGCTAGCCTCGGCTTCGATGCGGTAGGCTTTGTTCGTGCCACAAGGCTCGATGGCGAGGCCACCCACCTACGCGCGTGGCTCGATGCGGGCCACCATGCCGGCATGGCGTGGATGGAGGGGCACTTCGACAAGCGGGTAGACCCTACGCTGCTGGTGGAGGGGGCCAAGTCGGTGGTGGTGGTGCTCCTCAGCTACAAGCCTGCCGAGGTGCAGCCTGCCGATGCCCCTCAATTTGCCAAGTACGCCTACGGCGACGACTACCACGAGGTGATCAAGGCCAAGCTGTGGGAGCTGCTGGCGCAAATCAAAGAGATAGAACCCGAGGCCGATGGCCGTCCGTTTGTCGACTCGGCGCCCGTGCTCGAGCGCGCCTGGGCCGAAAGGGCAGGGCTGGGTTGGATCGGGAAAAACTCGCTGCTGCTCAATCGCCAGCTGGGCTCGCTCACCTTTATCGGTACGCTGATGCTCAACCTCGAGCTCGACTATGGTACGCCTGTACGACCCTCGTGCGGAACGTGTACGCGCTGCATCGATGCCTGTCCTACGGGGGCCATCGTTGCGCCCAAGGTGGTGGATGCGCGCCGCTGCATATCGTACCAAACCATCGAGAATAGGGGAGAGATACCAGCGGATATTCAACGGCTCGTGGGCAACCGCGTTTTTGGCTGCGATGCCTGCCTAGATGCCTGCCCGTGGAACGCGAAGGTAATCCCCAATAATCATCCCGAGCTGGCGCCCCGCAAGGCCATCCTTACCTACACCGCCGCGCAGTGGCAGGCGGTGGACGAGGCGCAGTTCGCGGCCATCTTCCGCCGTTCGGCCGTCAAGCGCGCCAAGCTAAGCGGCTTCAGACGGAATCTGGAGGTGGTTGTGGGGAATGAGGAGGGTAACGACAGCTGATATGCTGCCCTTTCAGGGCGCAAACAATCACACGATGCTATCCCAAGGCGTTGCCTTGGGCTGATATATGCTAGGCCTTCGGCCTGCGGCTCCATAAGAGGTAAAGGTGCGTGTTGGCGATATATCCGTATATACAGGAATTCTCTGTAGCCGATTTGGCTCTGAGGTTTTGGTACGGTTACGCCACGAAGCGGCAGCATATCAATATCAAATAAACGCCTTGGGCTGATATATGCTAGGCCTTCGGCCTGCAGCTCCATAAGAGGTAGAGGTGCGTGTTGGCGATATATCCGTACATACAGGAATTCTCTGTAGCCGATTTGTCTCTGAGGTTTTGGTACGGTTACGCCACGAAGCGGCAGCATATCAATATCAAATAAACGCCTTGGGCTGATATATGCTAGGCCTTCGGCCTGCGGCTCCATAAGAGGTAAAGGTGCGTGTTGGCGATATCCGTACGTACAGGAATTCTCTGTAGCCGATTTGTCTCTGAGGTTTTGGTACGGTTACGCCACGAAGCGGCAACATATCAATATCAAATAAACGCCTTGGGCTGATATATGCTAGGCCTTCGGCCTGCGGCTCCATAAGAGGTAGAGGTGCGTGTTGGCGATATATCCGTACATACAGGAATTCTCTGTAGCCGATTTGTCTCTGAGGTTTTGGTACGGTTACGCCACGAAGTGGCAACATATCAATATCAAATAAACGCCTTGGGCTGATATATGCTAGGCCTTCGGCCTGCGGCTCCATAAGAGGTAAAGGTGCGTGTTGGCGATATATCCGTACATACAGGAATTCTCTGTAGCCGATTTGTCTCTGAGGTTTTGGTACGGTTACGCCACGAAGCGGCAGCATATACTAGCCCAAGGCATCGCCTTGGGAAAACAACGTCCATGTTTTTTAGCGCCGCGAAGCGGCAATATATCAATATCAAATAAACGCATAGCGAGAAATGTCAATCCTAGATCCCAACAAGTATCAAACCGAAGTTCAGCTGCCCTGCTTCGAGGCGCGCGTGGGCTACCAGCGCCCGTTTATGATGATGGGCTCGTGCTTTGCCACCAACGTTGGCGAGCGGCTTGTCCGGCTTAAACTTCCGGTGATGGTTAACCCCTTTGGGGTAATCTACAATCCGCTATCGGTGGCCTCCAGCATTAGGCGGCTGGTGGATGGCCTCCCTTTGGTTGCCGATGATCTCTTTGAGCAGGGTGGGCTTTGGAACAGCTACGCGCACCACTCGTCGTTCTCGGCAACCGACAGGGACGAGTGCCTAGCAAAGATCAACCAGTCGATGGCTTCGGGGGCAATAATGCTGCGCGAGTCGTCGCACCTCATCGTAACATTGGGAACCTCGTGGGCGTACCAGCTAAAGGCATCGGGTGCGGTGGTGGCCAACTGCCACAAGACGAAGGCTGCCGAGTTCGACCGCATCTTTGTAAATACCTCCCAAGCCGTTGAGGCGCTAAAGGAGGCCGTTGCAGCAGCCCGAAGCATCAACCCATCGCTTAAGATTATCTTTACCGTAAGCCCAATACGCCATATCAAGGATGGGCTGGTGGAGAACCAGCGGAGCAAGGCCTCGCTGATACTTGCCTGCCACACGCTTTGCAGCGAGCTAAGCGGCGTAGCCTACTTTCCATCGTACGAGATCATGATGGACGAGCTGCGCGACTACCGCTTCTACGCCGACGACATGGTGCACCCTTCGAGCCTAGCGGTAGATATCATCTTTAAGAAGTTCGTACACTCGGCGGTTAACGCCCAGTCGGTGGAGGCCATGAACGAGGTGGATCGAATTGTTAGGGCAGTGGAGCACATACCCTTCAACTCCGAAGGTGCGGAGTACCGGAAATTCTGCGCTTCGATGGCCGCCAAGGCCGAGGCGCTGCAGCGAAAGTACTCCTTTTTGGACCTGTCGGTGGAGATTGAGCGCTTTAGTCGATAGCAACCGCTGAACTTTTTTACTATACTTGCACTACCAATTGTTTATAGCATAAATGGCCAAGAAAGCAACCAAGGAGTCCAGCAGCGAGTTTGTCTGCCCATCGTGTAAGGCAGAGGTGAAGCCTACCTTTGGAACCATTACCGGTATCGTTCCTCAAAAATGTAAGTGCGGAAAGTATTTGGTGGTATACATATGGTTTGCCGCCATACTTTGGGGGGCATGCTTTGCGGTTTGGTATGCCATCTTTCTGCTATCGGGCGTCGTGCTTCCTTTAATAGTTCAGATACTGCTGCTCCCTGTTTGGATGTTCTATGGGTATCGCCTGCTGCGTAAGGTGGTATTCCGCTTCGTAAAGGCGAAGGAGATGAAGTAAAAAATAGAAGGGCTCGTGGGAGCCCTTCGTTGTTCTATCTTTCTCTGGAGTAAAAGTCCTGTCCTCCCTTAATGTCGTCCATCTCCGATCGGTTGTAGCTCCAATCCATCACGGTGCTTACTGTTGGAGCCACTATTTGGGCTATCTTCTTTTGGCCATCCCCGCCAGGGTGCCATGCGGCTCCGTAATCCTTTTCCGAAGAAAGCGCTGATCTGGGAATCCCAATAAAGTGTATCCGACCATCCTTGTTAAGAACCTTTTGTGCTTCGACGATCTCCTTAACGTAGCTGTAGCAGGGCTCGTCGATCATTGGTCCTACAATGCAAAAGATCTGGGTTTGGCTTCCGTAGGCTTCCCGGATTTGGGCAATCAGCTTAAGGTAGCCATCAACGAAGATAGCCTTGAACGGATGGGGGTGAGTGGAGTAGTCGTTGGTGCCGAGGTTTACCACAACGGCATCGGGAGTATAGCGCTTGAAGTCCCACTCTGAGGTCGAGTCAGCGTCGATGGTACGTTTAAAAAGCTTAGGCACGGTAGCGTCGCTAGTCGAAACCATGTTTTTATCGTTGTAGTTCCGAACAACCCCACGGCCCGAGTGCGCCACAATATTTACGTCGGCATCGAAGGCGCGGGCAAGAATGTTGGCGTAGCTGAGGTAGCTATTCTCGGTTTCGGCAGTAAACTTCGAATTTCTATTCTTCGATTCGGTTCCAAACGCGCAGGTTATGGAGTTCCCTAGAAATTCCATCTTTCTTGGCCTGTATAGTTCGGATGCGCTTGTGCAGGTGGCATTATTGTCGACTACGAAACCCATGAACTCGGCAGGGACGTTGTCTAGATTCTCGGTTCTTTTGAAGAGAACCACCTCGTGGGCTGCTTTCTTCGATAGGTTGGTGGCAAGTACGATGGTTGTATCGCCAGTAGACTTGTAGATCGCCTGCTTTCCTGAAAGAGCTAATGCGGGCTTCCCGTTGATGAATGCTTGAAAGAAGGTACTCCCCGAGCCTTTTACTCGTGCGGCTACGGTACTGCTGCCCGAGAACTTCATGGAAAAGTTTACCCCTGGGTAGTCAAACCGGTAGCGTTCGGGGTTGGAACTATCTACACGACCTTGTACCTTAACAAAGGAGCTGCTGGGAAGTACTACTTGCTGCGCACGAGCGCTTAGAACAGGCGAGGATAGAATGCAGAGGGCTAAAATTGTTTTTTTTAGCATTGATTGCGTAGGCTTAATGGTTATTGAATCTTCAAATGTAGAATAAATACCCGAATCGTTGTTTACTCGTCTAGCCGCTTAAGCAGCTCTAAGCCCCAGCGCCATTTCCCATAGCCTGATGAGGGGTTGATGTGCCCTGCCTTACCGATGTTAACCAGCTTGCTGCCCCAGCATTCAGCAAAGGCTTCGGTTCGCTCCCAACTTGCGAAGTGATCGTCTAGGCTTGTTACCACAATAGAGGGGAAGGGCAGCTCTATGGCGGGTATGGGGTCAAATCCGACGATTCCAGGAGGGGTAGTAGGCGCCTCGGTATCGCAGGGGGCGACCAGTAGCGCACCCTTAATGTAGCGGTTGTAGCGCTCGGCCCAGTAGGCAACGGCAATGCAAGCTAGGCTATGGGCAACCAAAATAACCTCCTCCGAGTCGTACTTGCTTACCTCTTTTTCGATGGTTTCTACCCAATCGTCGCACGTTGGGGTTAGCCAATTGTGCTGTTCGATGCGCTTAAAGTCGTATTCCCTTTCCCAAAGAGTTTGCCAGTGGTTTTCTCCCGAATTTCCATGGCCAGGAAGGATTAGAATATCAGAGCTAAATTCCATAGATGCTTCTTTAGTCGGTAGAGTGCAACTTAGCTGCTTTCTACATAGTAAACGGATAGTTAGTAACACTTTTTATGAACGACTAAAGTAAGAAATCTTGTTAAAATTCAAATACGAAAGGAGTGAATAGAGCCAAAAATTGAGTGATTTTTTGTACTAAATAGAGTGAGGGGGACCGGTGGAAATGGAAGCCGATAGGTTCTGGCAAAAAAGCCCCGACAGCAACGTCGGGGCTTTTTTAGTTAGCGATTATTCTGTTTCAGCAGGTCGCGGATTTCGGAGAGCAGCTTAACCTCTTCGCTTGGAGCAGGAGGCGCTGCTGGAGCCTCTGCCTCTTTCTTTTTCAGCTTCATCAGCCCCTTAAGGGCGATAAAGATAAAGAGCGATATTATTAGGAAGTTGACCGTTACCTGAATAAAGTTGCCAATGTTCATGGTTACGGCGGGCTTGTCAATGGCGCCGTTGGCACCCATTACCGCTGCTTTAAGCGTAATCTTAAACGAGGTAAAGTCTATTCCTCCAAGCACAATCCCGATAACAGGCATCAGAATGTCGTTTACAGCCGATGTAACAATCTGCCCAAAGGCGCCGCCAATAATTACGGCAACGGCTAGGTCGATGACGCTGCCCTTCGAGATGAAATCTTTAAATTCCTTAATGAAGCTCATGTTCGAATGGTATTTGAATTTTGGTTTTGCTTGCTCAATATTCAATATTAACACTTTTATTTCGATTTTGTTTGTTCTATCCCTTTCTAGGCTGGATGCTATTCGCTACTTTGCAAATGTTAAAACTTTAGTCTGCCATCTTTTTGTTAATTTCGCAGATCTAAGAGAAATTAAATCATCATGGAATACAATTTTGTCGATATAGAGAAGAAGTGGCAGCAGCGCTGGCGCGAGAATAAGACCTATAAGGTTGATGTGGATGCTTCGAGGCCAAAGTTCTACGTCCTCGATATGTTCCCCTACCCATCGGGAGCAGGGCTGCATGTGGGCCATCCGCTAGGCTACATTGCCTCCGATATTTTTTCACGCTTCAAGCGTTTAGAGGGCTACAACGTGCTTCACCCTATGGGCTACGATGCGTTCGGGCTACCTGCCGAGCAGTACGCCATCCAAACGGGGCAGCATCCGGCCATCACCACCGATATCAACATCAAGCGCTACCGCGAGCAGCTCGACAAGATTGGCTTCTCGTACGACTGGAGCCGCGAGTTCCGCACCTGCGATCCTTCGTACTACAAGTGGACGCAGTGGGCGTTCCTGCTCATGTTTAAGAGTTACTACAACAATAAAACCCAGAAGGCAGAATCTATAGATTCCCTTATCGAAGAGTTCCGAATCAATGGTAACGGCAGTGTAGATGCCGCCTGTGGTGAGGTTCCTGCATTTACCGCTGCCGAGTGGAATGCCATGGGCGAGAAGGAGCAGCAGGAGATTCTGCTACAGTACCGCATCGCCTACCTTGCCGATACGATGGTTAACTGGTGCGCCGAGCTGGGCACCGTGCTGGCCAACGACGAGGTGAAGGATGGCCTTTCGGTTCGCGGAGGCTTCCCCGTTGTGCAGCGCAAGATGCGCCAGTGGTCGCTTCGCATCTCGGCCTACGCACAGCGCTTGCTCGACGAACTCGAGGAGTTGGAGTGGACCGACTCGCTGAAGGAGATCCAGCGCAACTGGATTGGCCGCTCGCAGGGTGCTCAGGTTTTCTTCGGATTGAAGGATAGCGAAAAGCAGCTGGAGGTGTTCACCACCCGCCCCGACACCATCTTTGGTGTAACCTTTATGGTAATTGCCCCCGAGCACGAAATGGTGATGGAGCTTACCACACCCGAGTACCGCGAGGCCGTTCAAGCCTACATCGACGAAACCAAGAAGCGTAGCGAGCGCGAACGCATGGCCGAGAAGCGCGTGAGCGGGCAGTTCACCGGAGGCTACGCCATCAACCCCTTTAACGGAAAGCAAATTCCAATCTACATAAGTGACTACGTGCTTATCGGCTACGGAACTGGCGCCATCATGGCCGTTCCTGCCCATGATAGCCGCGACTACGCCTTTGCTAAGCACTTCGGCATCGACATCATCGAGGTGGTTGCCGGCGGCGATATTTCCACCGAGAGCTACGACGCCAAGGAGGGCAAGCTCGTCAACTCCGACTTCCTAAACGGGTTGGATGTGAAGCAGGCCGTAACCCGCGCCATCGACGAGGTGGAGGCACGTGGTATTGGCAAGCGCCAGATCAACTACCGCCTGCGCGACGCCATCTTTAGCCGCCAGCGCTACTGGGGCGAGCCATTCCCCATCTACTTTAAGGATGGGCTACCTTACGCCATCGAGGATGATAAGCTGCCATTGGAGCTACCTGAGGTGGATGCCTTCCTTCCAACCGAAACGGGCGAGCCACCGCTTGGCCGTGCCAAGAACTGGGCTACCGCCGATGGATATCCATTCGAGCTGAGCACCATGCCAGGGTTTGCCGGCTCATCGGCCTACTACCTCCGCTACATGGATCCAACCAACGATAAGGGGCTTGTGTCGAAGGAAGCCAACGAGTACTGGCGTAATGTCGACCTCTACATAGGGGGAACCGAGCACGCAACGGGTCACCTTATCTACTCGCGCTTCTGGAATAAGTTCCTATACGATCTTGGCTTTGTTGCCGAGAAGGAGCCCTTCAAGAAACTGATTAACCAGGGAATGATTCAAGGCCGTTCGAACTTCGTTTACCGCGTTCAGGGTACCAATAAGTTTGTTTCGCTTGGTCTAAAGGATAAGTACCAGACACAGGAAATTCACGTTGACGTAAACATCGTTTACAACGATATTCTAGATACTGAGGCTTTCAAACAATGGCGTCCCGAGTTTGCTACCGCCGAGTTCGAGTTCGAGGATGGCAAGTACGTTTGCGGTTGGGCTGTCGAGAAGATGTCGAAGAGCATGTACAACGTGGTGAATCCCGATATCATCGTGGAGCGCTACGGAGCGGATACCCTTCGCATGTACGAAATGTTCCTTGGTCCACTCGAGCAGTCGAAGCCTTGGGATACCAAGGGTATCGATGGCGTTCACCGCTTCCTTCGCAAGTTCTGGAGGCTCTTCACCAACAACGAGGGTGAAATTAGCGTTACCGATGCACAACCTTCGACTGATGAGCTAAAAGCGCTGCATAAAACCATCAAGAAGGTACGCGAGGATATCGAGAACTTCTCGTTCAACACCTCGGTATCGGCCTTTATGGTTTGCGTAAACGAGCTAACTGATTTGAAGTGCAGCAAGCGAGCAATCCTAGAGCCACTAACAGTACTGCTTTCTCCGTTTGCACCTCACATTACCGAAGAACTATGGTCGATTTTGGGATACACAACCACCATCAACGATGCAAAGTATCCGGTTCATAACGAGGATTACCTGGTAGAAACCAGCTTCGAGTATCCTGTTTCGTTTAACGGCAAGCTTAGGTTTAAGAAAGTCCTTCCTTTAAGCCTGAATCCAAAGCAGGTAGAGGAAGCCGTTCTTACCGACGAGCAGGTTGCCAAATTCCTCGAAGGTAAAGCACCTAAAAAGGTAATCGTAGTGCCGGGGAAGATCGTTAACATAGTTATATAAAAGAAAGAAGATATGGGCAAACTTAGTACTCAAGACCTATTGGGGGAGTTTAAGACTTACCTCTTTATGGCAATAGGTCTATCCCTATACTGTTTGGGGTGGACTGCTTTCCTTATTCCGGCAAACGTTGTAGGAGGAGGTGTTAGCGGTATAGGTGCGCTGATCTTCTATGCTACTGGAGGGGCAGAAGGAGGCTTTAAGATTGCCTATAGCTACCTTATTATAAATGCATTCCTTCTTTATTTAGGAATAAAAGTTTTAGGATCTCAGTTTGGCTTGCGTACCGTTATTGGAATTGGCATGACGGCCTTTCTTTTGTGGATAGGACAAGAACTTATTACCCAATCGCCATTAGATGCTAAAGCCGATAGGCTTTTGGCAACTATTATTGGAGGTAGCTTATGCGGGGCTGGTCTAGGCCTTGTATTTACCCAAGGAGGAACTTCTGGCGGAACCGATATCATAGCCATGATCGTCAACAAGTACCGCAATATCTCTATCGGTAAAGTAATACTGCTTTGCGATATTATCATTATCGGAGCATCCTACTTTATCTTTTGGGATTTTACGGCGGTAGTTTATGGTTACATTACAGTAGGTTTGGTGTCGTTTACTATCGACCTTGTGCTTCAAGGTACGCGACAGTCAGTGCAAATGTTCATTGTTTCGAAGAATCATACGAGCATTGCCGACCGGCTTTCTAACGAAGTTGGACGAGGTGTCACCGTTCTAAATGGTCAAGGATGGTATACCAAGGAGGAGCAGAAAGTGGTTATGGTTCTTGTGCGAAAGTTTGAAACCAACCATGTTTACAAGATTTGTAAGCAGGAAGATCCTAACGCCTTTATCTCAGTAGTAAATGCTATGGGGGTATTTGGTAAAGGGTTCGACACCATAAAAGCCAAATAGACTTATTTGAAATAGATAAGAATGAAGTTTAAAATATTGTGTAGTAAAAGAGCCGTGTTAGTTGCGGCTCTTTCTTTTGTAGTACTGCTTATTGGCTCCTTTATTTTATGGCCATCACTTCAACGATTTGCCGATTTATTTAGGAATAAGGAGGTTCCACCTCCCGTTATGGAGTATGGTATTCCTGTCGATTCTTTCAACGTTGTAACAAGTGAGATTGCTCCGGGCAAGAATCTATCAGAAATTTTAGGAGAACATGGAATCAGTGCTGCCCAGGTTGATAGCCTTTTGACGCTATCTAAAGGGAAGTTTGATCTACGCTCAATTCGAGCAGGGCATCGATGTAAAGCTTTCGTGCAACCTGACTCGACCCAACGGCTGGCCTATTGGGTTTACGAGATTACGCCTGTGCAGTATGTGGTTTTTTCGTTTAAGGATAGCATGAGCGTGCATGTTGCTGAAAAACCAGTGAGAATTGTTAGAAAAGTTAGCCGCACAACCATAAAATCTTCTTTGTGGAATGCTATTGAGAAGGCTAAAATGAATACTGCTCTTGCACTCGATCTTTCCGAGATATACGCTTGGGAAATAGACTTTTTTGGGCTTCAGCAGAACGACTCATTTAAGGTGGTGTACGACGAAATGTTTGTAGATTCAGTATCGATTGGGGTTGCAAAGATACATGCTGCCGTCTTCAACCATATGGGTAAAACCTACTACGCCTTTTCGTACATGCAAGATAGTGTTGATTCGTATTGGAACGAAAATGGGCAGAGCCTCAAAAAGGCTTTTCTTAAAGCCCCTCTAAAATTTTCGCGTATAACCTCTGGGTTTAGCCGAAGCCGTTTGCATCCAGTTCTTAAGATTTTCCGTCCCCATTACGGGATAGATTATTCTGCACCTGTTGGAACACCTGTAATGACGATAGGGAGTGGAGTCGTTATCCATAAAGGATATAGCGGTAGCGCAGGAAACTGGATTAAGATAAAGCATGCAGCCAGTTTTATAACCAGCTACATGCATCTTAGCCGATTTGCAAGGGGAGTATCAGTTGGATCTAGGGTTCAACAGGGGCAAGTTATCGGCTATGTTGGTTCTACAGGTTACTCAACCGGAGCTCATCTCGATTTTAGGGTATGGAATGGAGGCAAACCTATAAATCCTTTAAAGGTGCAGTCTCCTCCCGAAAAACCCTTGAGGAAGGAGAATCTGGAAGCGTTTATGAAGCATCGAAATCGAATGATGCAACTGCTAAAATAGTGAGCGTGCTGCGGGAAAAATCCTTAAGCAGTACGAAATAGTGAGTTACGCTGTATGTCGTAACTCGTTAATATTGCAACAATTCAAACTATTAGATTATCTTTGCGAGCATTAAGAAATGCGGTTAATGAAGAATTTCAGAAACTTTTGTATTATAGCCCACATCGACCACGGTAAGAGTACCTTGGCTGACAGACTTCTACAGGCTACCCATACCCTTAACGAAAGGGAGTTCCAGAATCAGGTGCTTGACAACATGGATTTGGAGCGTGAAAAGGGTATTACCATTAAAAGCCATGCCATCCAAATGGAGTATGTTCAGGATAACGAAACCTATATCCTGAACCTCATTGACACTCCCGGTCACGTAGACTTCTCCTACGAAGTTTCTCGTGCCATAGCCGCCTGCGAGGGTGCGCTGCTTATAGTAGATGCAACACAAGGCATTCAGGCACAAACCATATCTAACCTTTACCTTGCGCTAGAGCACAATCTAGAGATTATTCCCGTTATCAACAAGATTGATATGGAAGCTGCAATGGTGGAAGAGGTAACCGACCAAATTGTTGAACTCATCGGATGTAAGCCCGAAGATATTATACCTGCCAGTGCAAAAACTGGCATTGGGGTTCCTGAAATTTTGGAGGCGATTGTTAGCAGAGTCCCTGCACCTGCTGGTGATCCGGCGGCTCCTCTTCAGGCTCTGATCTTTGACTCCGTTTTCAACTCTTTTAGAGGGATCATCGCCTACTTTAAGGTGACAAATGGCACTTTGCGTCAGGGCGACAAGGTAAAATTCTTCAATACAGGAAGGGAGTACGTTGCTGATGAAATCGGGGTGCTTAAGATGAAGATGGTTCCGCGTCAGGAAATTAAGGCTGGAGATGTGGGTTACATTATTTCTGGTATTAAGACTTCCTCTGAGGTAAAAGTTGGTGATACTATTACTCAGGTCGCTAATTCTTGCAGTAAGGCGATTGCCGGTTTCGAGGATGTTAAACCAATGGTGTTTGCAGGTCTTTATCCAGTAGACTCAGACGATTATGAGGATCTTCGTTCTTCGCTCGAAAAGTTGCAACTAAACGATGCTTCGCTCACTTTCGAGCCTGAATCGTCGCTTGCATTAGGATTCGGATTTCGTGCTGGTTTCCTCGGATTGCTTCACATGGAGATTATCCAGGAACGCCTTTACCGCGAGTTCGATATGGATGTGATTACCACCGTACCAAACGTTTCGTACAAGGTGCACACTACCAAGGGAGATGTCGTAGAGGTACACAATCCATCCGGATTGCCGGCACCTACTCTTATAGACTTTATTGAAGAGCCAACCATACATGCTCAGGTTATTACTAAGACCGAGTACCTAGGTGCCATAATGAAGCTTTGTATCGATAAGCGCGGTATACTTCGTAATCAGGTTTTCCTATCAACCGATAGAGTTGAGGTGAACTTCGACATGCCGCTAAGCGAAATTGTATTCGACTTCTATGATAAACTCAAGAGTATTTCGCGAGGTTACGCTTCTTTCGACTACTATCTGAACGGTTATCAACAGGCAACTCTTGTAAAGCTAGACATTCTGCTTAATGGAGAACCTGTAGATGCTCTTTCATGCCTTATCCACCGCGATAATGCTTACGACTTTGGTCGTAAGATGTGCGAAAAGTTGAAGGAACTCATTCCTCGTCAGCAGTTCGATATTGCTATTCAGGCTGCTATTGGCGCAAAGGTTATTGCGCGTGAAA
The DNA here is from genome assembly GCF_004340205.1 of Acetobacteroides hydrogenigenes. NCBI lineage: Bacteria > Pseudomonadati > Bacteroidota > Bacteroidia > Bacteroidales > Rikenellaceae > Acetobacteroides > Acetobacteroides hydrogenigenes. The sequence continues at coordinate 15,778 of NZ_SLWB01000014.1, read as the reverse complement.
CCATTAAGGCGCTTCGAAAGGATGTTACTGCCAAGTGTTACGGTGGTGATATCTCGCGTAAGCGAAAGCTTCTCGAAAAACAGAAAAAAGGAAAAAAGAGAATGCGTCAGGTGGGGAATGTTGAAGTGCCGCAGCAGGCATTCCTTGCAGTACTTAAAATGGGAGATTAGATAAGAGTGATTATTCATAAAAAAGGAGGCTATTTACAGCCTCCTTTTTATATTATAAAGTCCTAGTTTGTCTTGAAGCATCGAACCCAGTCGATAAGGAATTCGTTGGATTCTTTGGCTTTTATGCTAGTATTCTTGTATACTCCCGATGAGAATACAAGGTATAATGGGCTGTCGGGCAGATTGGTTGTTGTTTTTTTTACGACAGTTCCATTTAGTAACCATTTTATTTCCTTTTTATTCCAATCAATTCCTACGATGTAGGAGCCTTCTTTAAGTAGAAGGCGCGAAACCTTTGATTGGTTGTTCTCTTTTGGTCCATTAATAAGACCAAGTTCAAGATTTTGTGACACCTTAAAGATGTTAAGGTGAGGACTTGCAGAGTTCCCAACCATCCAAAAGGCATTGTATACACCATCGGTGTGCTTAAAGCTTATTTTAGCCTCAAAGCGGCCATATTGCTGACGGAAACTTTTTCCGGTATTTACAATTCCTGAAGTAAAACCTGATTTTCGGCTTAGGAAGCCGTATTTCTTATTCCATGATAAGGAGGTGCTTTCCTCTTCGCTGGTACGAATAATTAGATTGCTATTCTTGACTTCCAAATTCTCTCCTTCTGTATAGTTGTGAAACTCTTCGGAGTGCGAATAACCTTTTCCTAAAAGAGTTTCTCCCCAAAAGAACTTTGTAAGCCATTTATTTTCATCAACCTTTTCTCCGTTGAAATCATCCTCGAAGGTTGTTTCTAATTTGAGATAACTTGCAAATGCTGATGATTTCTTTAGCTTCTCATATTTTTTCCAGCTTTCACTCTGGGTAATTTCTTTAATTCTAATTTTGGCATTTCTTTGCTCTTCCTTCGACGTATGCCTTGCCTTCTCCAACTCCTCATACTCTTTCAGCAAGTTTCCTTTGCTAAACTCGCGAAAGAATTCCACATCTTCCCAAATTTTTTTCAATTTGGATTCATACGCTAGTGTCGAGGGTACAATCCCCAACTTTAATTTAAGCGCTAACGAAATGTTTCCCAAAAAATTACTCATACCCTTCAGCCAACTTTTTTACTGACGTAAATGTACATAAGTTTTAGGATTGGCAAACTGCCAATCCTAAAACTTTATTCTAGCCGATAAGCTTAAATCCTTTTCCTCTGATATTCAGAATTTGAATGGATGGATCATCCTTTAAGTACTTTCTTAACTTGGTAATGTATACGTCCATGCTGCGAGCGTTAAAGTAACTATCGTCAGACCAGATAGTTTTTAGCGCAAAATTTCTATCGAGGACCGCATTTCTGTTGATACATAAAAACTTAAGAAGTTCTGATTCTTTGGCTGTAAGCTTTTGATCAACCCCGTTGTGTCCAAGTATTTGCTTGGTTGCATCAAAAGTATACGTTCCAAGGGTAAATTGATCTTGGCTAGCTACTCCACCAGCTCCTTTTGTACGGCGCAGAATTGCTTCAATGCGATACTGAAGCTCCTCAATGCTGAATGGCTTTGTCATATAGTCATCACCACCCACCGAGAATCCTTCAAGAACATCTTCCTTCATCGACTTAGCGGTGAGGAAAAGAATGGGTACCTTATCGTCGATCATTCTGATGTCCTTTGCGACAGAAAATCCGTCTTTTACAGGCATCATCACATCTAAGATTACGATGTCATACTTGTTGTTCTTGAATCCGTCGAATGCTTTCTCGCCATCGACATAAAGCTCGGTTTGATACCCCTTGGCGTTTAAGTACTCCTTTAGTAACATACCAAGGTTTTCATCATCTTCTGCTAAAAGAACCTTCGCCTTGCTTTCCATTGTTATACAGGTTTAATTGTTACTTAGTCCACTTTTAAATGGTATGTAGATGCTGAAGGTACTTCCAGAGCCTAGTTCACTATCAGCCCAGATTTGACCTCCATGCGCTTCAACAATCTTCTTCACGTAGCTTAGCCCTAGGCCAAAGCCTTTTACGTTATGTACATTGCCTGTAGGAACCCTATAAAACTGTTCAAAAATACGTTTTATATTTTCCTTACTGATTCCAATTCCGTTATCCTTTACTTCTATAACGAGTCCATCGTTTCTATTGTATGTGGATAATTTGATTTTTGGTTTATCCTTGCTGTACTTTAACGCATTGTCCAACAAGTTAGCTATAATATTTGTAATATGCACTTCATCTGCAAAAATAATGCATTTTTCAGCTAAAAGTGACCTTTCGAGGGTTCCTTTTCGGTTTGAAATCTGTAGTTGAAGATTATCGCATACCTTGTTTGCAATAACGTGGATATCAATTTCTTTTGTTTTGAGTTTTAGTTTGCCTTTGTCGAAAATAGCCATCTGAAGCACTTTTTCAACAAGAAAGCCTAAACGCTTGCTTTCATCGCCAACAATCTTCGACAGGTAGTCGTAGTTTTTTGATGAGTTTGGCAAGTTCTTATCTTGTAGCATTTGAGCTGCGAGCGAAATTGTCGATATGGGTGTTTTCAGCTCGTGCGTCATGTTGCTCACGAAGTCATTCTTAATTTCTGCGAGCTTCTTTTGTCTAAATATAACAAGTAAAGTAAGAGAAAAGGTAAAAATGATGATTAAAGTTAGTCCTACTGACATTGCAGCAAGTACGGCCATGGATCGGAAAGCAACCTTTTGCGTGTTAGGAAAGTTTACGTGAAGAAAGTAGGTGCGGGTGTAGCCTTCTGGTGAAATTTGCTGGTGTACCGGAAGCGCATCTGCTGGATTTCGCTCAAACTTATCAGATTTAAAGATGTTGTTGGCCGCTTCGTCGGTTACAGCAAACTCAAAAGGAATACGAATTCCTCTCTTTTTCAACTCTAACCGAATAAGTGAGTCCACCTGCTCCTTATTAACTTTTTGAGATATTGGCTCCTCAACTCGGATAAGCTTGTCAATCGTTTCTGATATAAAGATTGTTCGCTTTTTATAGCGCTCGTTCATAGGAAACCTTACCCTTTCGCTACTTTGAGAATCAGAAAGTTCTGCGCTCTTGCTTTTATAAGCGTTATTTACTATTGAACTTACGGTTTTGGAGTTGAACGAGCCTTTAATCTGGTTAATAAATTTAGATGTATCCTTAGAATCTAGGTAGTAGATCTTCTCATTTTTGCTAACGCTATGAACCGAAGAATGGGTCTTCTTCACTACGTTATACTGATCCTCATAGTATGGATTAACACCCTCTTTACTAGCAAAAGGGGCTACCGTGCGTTCGGTTTGAGTAAGTATTTCGCTTTGTTGGATATCCTGAATAACTTGGCGAATGGTCTCGTTAAGTTGGTCGCTTAATTCCTCTTCTTTGATTTTAAGCGAGTTCTTAATCCATAGCGTTTGAACTAGGATCAAGCCTATGGAGGTGAGGAAAATGATTGAAACCAGTAACCAAATTTGCTTTTTATTCATATCGAGAGTTCCCTGTAAGGCAAAAACCTTCAGATGTTAAAAATATAAAAGGTTTTTAACTTTTACTAGAATGCAAAGATAGTATTGATTGAAAGGCGGCTAGTTTAGCTTAAGCTATAAAAAAATAGCAAAGTCCTAAAATAGATTAACAAATTCAACTATTTTTTTTTCAAGTTCAGTAATTTGTATAGTTGCAACTATGCCAGGAATTTTTTTTAAGGTTGATTCTATGAGCGTAATGTCCTTATCTGTTAGCTGCTGATGCAGGACTAAAAGATAATCAAACTGTTTATGCTTTGATGTTATAAATTTGGAAGGCTCAAGCTTGTTGGGAAGAAGTATGGCTCCGTTATTTTGTGCCTCAGCAAAAATGTCTAATTTACTGATTACAGGAGGGAGCTCTTCGAAGTTTAGTTCTTGGCGTTGAAGATTTAACGAAAGTGCTGAATTAAGTAACCAACTTAGCCTGTAGCCGTTTTCTGTAGTACATATGGCAAATAGGGTAAGCGTATGATTGGGCTGCTCAACGAGTTTTACCTTTTGTAACGATTTCGATACAGGTTTCTTTGCCCCCATGCTCGGCTAGTTAAGGTTCAACGAAAGGTGGTCTGCAATTGTGCTTAGTGCTTCGCGAGCTGCATTTTGTTCTGCTTCTTTTTTTGACTGTCCAACACCTTTGCCAACTACAAATGATCCAAGAAGGATGCTTGCTGTAAAAGTAATAGACTTTATATCTTCAACAAAGCATTCGTGAAATTCAAATGTAAACTCCTTTTTGTTTTTTTGCCCCCATTCGATAAGCCGACTTTTAAAGTCGGTCTCGGTGTGCTCTAAGCGGCTAAAGTCGATATGATTGCGTATAAATTTGAGAAGGAGTTTTTTTGTGTAAACATACCCCTTGTCGAGATAAATAGCGCCTATCAATGCTTCTAGGGCATCGCCGTAAATGTGCTTTACCTGATGATTGGGATTGGTATGGAGTACCAGTAGAGATGGAATACCGATGTCAATGGATAGCTGGTTAAGGGTAGATCGGCTGACTATTTTTGCCCGCATCTTAGTAAGAAACCCTTCGCTTTTGTTCTGGTATTCTTCGTAAAGAAAATCTGCTACTACTAAATCGAGAACTGCATCTCCCAAAAATTCCAATCTCTCGTTATGAATAACTGGGTGGTGGGTGTTTAGTACCGATTTGTGCGTAATAGCAACCTTGTACAGGGAAATGTTAGATGGGTAAAGATCGAACATTTCTCTAAGCGCCAAGTGTAACTTCTTGTCCTTAGAAAAGGCGATCTTTACCGAATGTAGTAACTTATTGAGCAAATGCTGCTACTTAGAAAATTTCTTAAGGATAACAGTTGCATTGTGGCCACCAAACCCAAATGTATTGCTTAGTGCGTAGTTAACCTCGCGCTTTTGAGCCTTGTTTAGGGTATAGTTCAACTCAGGGTCGAGCTCTGGGTCGAAGTTTTCGTTGTTGATGGTTGGTGGAACTATTCCTTTGGTAATCGCTAAGATACAGGCTAGCGCCTCAATAGCACCCGTTGCACCTAAAAGGTGTCCGGTCATAGATTTTGTAGAACTGATGTTTAGGTTTTTAGCATGATCGCCAAACACCATTTTTACGGCCTTAATCTCAGCGATGTCGCCGAGAGGGGTCGATGTTCCATGAACGTTTACATAATCAACAGCAGAAGGATCGATACCAGCATCGCTGATTGCCAACTTCATAGAGTTGCATGCTCCAAGGCCTTCTGGATGTGGGGCTGTAAGGTGATAAGCATCAGCAGTCATTCCGCCGCCAACAACTTCTGCATAGATTTTTGCTCCACGGGCAATTGCGTGCTCGTATTCTTCTAGAACCAGAGCGCCAGCACCTTCTCCAATTACAAATCCATCGCGGCCAGTGTCAAAAGGACGAGAGGCTGTTTTGTATTCATCGTTACGAGTAGAAAGGGCTTGAAGTGCATTAAAACCTCCTACGCCAGCTTCGTTTACTGATGCTTCTGATCCTCCTGTGACCATAACATCGGCTTTGCCTAAACGAATTGTGTTGAAGGAATCGATAATAGCATGGTTAGAAGATGCACATGCCGAAATGGTGCAGTAATTTGGACCACGGAGGTTATACTTCATGGAAATATGACCTGCAGCGATGTCTGCAATCATCTTAGGAATGAAGAAGGGGCTAAATCGAGGGGTTCCATCACCCTCGACATATCCCTTTACTTCTTGGGAGAAGGTGTTAATTCCACCAATTCCAGACCCCCAAATTACACCACCTCTATCTGGATCTAAATTTGTTTCGTTAAGGCCAGAATCTGCGAATGCTTGCTCAGCGGCTACTAAAGCATACTGTGCATACAAATCTAACTTCTTAACTTCTTTACGATCGAAGTGCTGGTTGGGGTCAAAGTTCTTAACTGTACAGGCAAATTTTGTTTTAAACTTGGATGTATCGAAATAGGGTATCATCTCTGCTCCACTAACGCCGTTCTCGAGGTTGGTGAAGTATTCTTCGATTGAATTTCCCAGTGGGTTGATTGTTCCAATACCAGTAACTACAACTCTTTTTAATTCCATACGTCCAAGTTTTATAACAAAATTTTCTGATCTAGTTGTCTTTTCTTACTTTACGTGTTGCTCGATGTAAGAAATTGCATCGCCAACAGTGCCGATCTTTTCAGCATCTTCGTCAGGAATAGAAATGCTAAATTCCTTTTCAAATTCCATGATCAGCTCAACAGTGTCAAGTGAGTCAGCGCCTAGGTCGTTGGTGAAGCTAGCTGCTGGAACAACTTCATTTTCGTCTACGCCAAGCTTCTCAACAATGATAGCTTTTACTTTTGATGCGATATCAGACATAACGGTAAATTTTGATTAGTACTGAATTTGACCTTTAAATTTCTCCGCAAAGAAAAACAATTTTTATAATATTGAAACCGCTCTCTTTGCGAATGACGGGACAAATGTATAACATTTTGTTCTTATTTTTGGCATGTCTTTTTCTTATTTTTTACCGACTCACCGTTTTTAACCCTGGAAATCAGTACAGAATGAAAAAAATTGCCGTGCTTGTATCTGGATCTGGCAGCAATGCTGAAAATTTAGTGAATTACTTTCGAAAAGGTGATTTAGCTCGTGTTTCAATCATCCTTTCCAATAAAAAAGATGCCTTTGCGTTAGTGCGTGCTCAGCGTTTAGGTGTTCCTTCGTTGTACTTTGATAGGAATGATTTTTACAACTCCTCTAAAATTTTAGAAACGCTTAAGGAGCAAGAGATTGATTGGATTGTGCTGGCTGGTTTTTTGTGGCTTGTTCCGAGCGATATTTTGGCTGCTTACGAGGGGCGAATCGTAAATATTCATCCTGCATTACTTCCTAAGTATGGAGGGAAGGGTATGTACGGTATGAAAGTTCATTGTGCAGTGGTTGAAAATGGCGAAAAAGAGACGGGAATTACGATCCACTATGTTAATAGTCGATACGATGAGGGGGGCATGATCTTTCAAGCAAAAACGGAGGTTCTTCCTACTGATACACCAGAAATGGTAGCAGAAAAGGTACATGCTCTCGAATACGAGCACTTCCCGAAAGTGGTAGCGCAAATTATTGCGGAGCAGTAGTCTAAAGGGATGAATGTAAAAGGTGTTAATGCCTCTGTGCCTTCTTTTTGATTGTATGTTTGAAGAGGTTAAACGCTATGTTTTAGAATACAAGTTTAAAAGGCTATCCCAAAATGATGGATAGCCTTTTTTCGCATTTGAATGTCGTTAACCAATTATTCTGTCAAGTGATGTTACTATGGCTGCTACTCTAATTGCATCGAATATTTTTTCTTCGCTAGCACCGAGTTCCCTTACCGAATGCTCGTGAGAGTTTACACAAACTTCGCATCCATTTACAGACGAAACGGCTAAGCTTATGAGCTCGAACAACTCTTTCCCTAGAATCGGGCTCATCATGATGTTCATGCGAATGCGGGCTGGTAGCTCAGCATATTTCTTATTGTCGCTGAAATGGCGAAAGCGATATAGAACGTTGTTTGCACTTAGCAATGACGCTATTGCAGCTGCTTCGCCTACCTCGTCGTTAGTAGATCCGGCTGCGAGCGCTTTAGCGTAAAAAGCTTCTTGTAGGGCGCGATTTTTTGCATTTACTGCAATAGCATAGGCTACAAGCAGTGTATCTTTTTCGCCTAAAGCTTCGGATGCTAGTGATGTTTTTACGTTAAGCTTAAGGTCTCTAAGATATTTGCTATTGGCGTCGGATAGCGCTTTTAACGAAGGATATAGGGTGTCTCCGCTTATGTTGAGTTCCTGTAAGAGTTCTATGGCTGTGTTGTTGTACATGGTTTTCGCATATTAAGTAATAGAGGAGAAGTCGGGTATGCGTTTTGGGTAGAAGTAGAAACCCTTTTGTAAGGGTTTCTACTTGCTGTGGAACTTATTTTTGTATGGTTGCTTGGCCTTTCTCCCAGTTGCAAGGGCATAGCTCATCAGTTTGAAGAGCGTCAAGAACGCGAAGAACTTCTTTAACATTTCGGCCTACGCTTAGGTCGTTTACGCTTACAAAGCGGATAATTCCTTGTGGGTCTACAATGTAGGTTACGCGATATGCTACTTTAGAGTTTGCCTCAAGGATTCCGAGTTCTTCGGCTAAAGACTTAGAGGTGTCTGCTAGCATTGGGAATTGGAGGTTGCGTAAGTCGTTATGGTTGTTGCGCCATGCAAGATGCACGAATTCAGAATCGGTAGATGCACCTATAAGAACCGTATTGCGATCGAAAAACTCGCCTGATGCCTTGTTGAATTCGGCAATTTCTGTTGGACATACGAAGGTAAAGTCCATAGGCCACCAGAACATCACCATCCATTTGCCTTCTTTCTTATGATCTTCGGAGGTAAAGGTGGCAAACTCTTTACCGTGCTCTAACGATACTACTGCTGGTTTGCTAAATTCGGGGAATGTGCTTCCTACGCTTAAAATTCTGTTTGACATTGTCTTTTTTCTTTTTAGGGTTTTCTACAATACTTTTATTTTTATCGATTTTGGTATGCGGATAGCATCCAAACCGTTTTTTCTTGTTGCGAGATGTAGTCGCTCATTAGGGTTGCTGTTCCTTCGTCGCCAAATTGCTGCGCATTGCTTAGCATCGCTCTTTCTTTAACGATAAGAACTTTGAAGCTGTTAAGCGTTGACTCTACTGTTGATGCCGAGTCGCTAAGGTTTTTCTCTTCGCGTATCTCAGATTTGGCCAAGTAGTCGCTAAAGGTGTGTAGTGGTGTTGATCCGAGTGTTAGTATTCGTTCTGCGATCTCATCAACCTTAAGGATTACATCGTTGTAGAATTCCTCGAACTTTAGGTGAAGTTCGAAGAATTTCTCACCTTTAATGTTCCAGTGAAACCCTCTTAGGTTCTGGTAAAAAAGCTGGTAGTTGGCAAGAAGATCGTTTAAGCCTGCTGCTAGTGCGGTTGATTTTTCAACGTCTAGACCTATTGCATTTATGTTCTTCTTCATGGCTGTTATTTTTTTGTGTTTACTGTTTTTTTCTTGTTGATACAAATGTACGGGGTGATGTTATATAAATCAAATTGATAATAATTATATAAGGATAGAATAAATTTATATATTTACATATTCAAATAGTTATACAGCTTATTCGAACCTACCACGGACAGAAAAAAGTTTGCTTAATGCTAGCTTGAGGCTGAAAACTGTTGGTGAAACTTTATCTTTTATACTATTATGGTGTCGTTAGTACAGCTCGAATATATTGTTGCGATAGATACCTATCGCCATTTTGCGACTGCAGCCGATAAATGCTTTGTGACCCAGCCTACGCTGAGCATGCAGATCAAAAAGATGGAGGACGAACTGGGTGTTTCCATCTTCGACAGGACCAAGCAGCCCATTATCCCTACCGATGTTGGTAAGGAAATTATTGAGCAGGCTCGGACAATCCTCCGTGAGGCAAAAGGGATAGAGGCCATCGTGGCCAACCATCGAAAGGAGATTGCCGGGGAGCTGCGGATTGGTGTAATACCATCTCTAGCTCCATACCTACTCCCCCTATTTATGAATTCGTTGGCGAACGAGCATCCCAACTTGCAGCTAAAGGTTCGAGAGATGATTACCGATGATATTGAGGAGGCTCTGAAGAAGGACCTGATTGATGTTGGCATTTTGGTTACGCCCTTACATAATCCAACCATCAAGGAGGAGGTCTTATTTTACGAGGAGATTATGGTATATGCCAGCGAAGGGCATATCTTTACGGAAAAACCGGCAATAGCGGTGAAGGAGCTGGCTGCTCCTGATCTCTGGCTGCTTAGCAGCGGGCATTGCTTCCGTTCGCAGGTGCTCAACCTCTGCTCGTACCACGATACGCATCGTCATTCATTGCCTTTTGAGTACGAAAGCGGCTCTTTCGAGACATTGGTAAAGATGATCGACCGTAACGGGGGCTTTACGCTGCTTCCCGAGCTGGCCGTATCGGAGCTAAACGATGATCGAAAGGTTAGGGTTCGCACTTTCATAGATATGGTGCCGCTCCGAGAGGTTGGGTTGGTGTACGCCCGCAGCTACGCCAAACGTAATCTGCTAAATAAGCTTAAGGAGCACATTCAAAGATCGGTTCCAGCGCATATGCTGTCGAAGGAGCGGGGAACGATAATCGAATTTAGGTAGCTTTAGGGTGGGAATAAATCCCTAAAATTAGGTATTGGGTGTTAGTTTAGTGTGGCGTTTCTTTGCCATGAACAAATTGAAAAGAATGAAAGCAAAGTTAGTAACCTCGATTCTCTTCGGAATTCTTTTGTCGAATGTAGGGAAGGCTCAAAATGACTCTACCTCGTTTTGCGCACCTCTTTCGTGCGAAGTATCGTACATTGGCGATGTTGTTGGTAATTTTAAGGGTGGCATTAAGCGGCAGAGTACCTATTTGGGGTTGGCCAACGTTCATCTATCGTTGAATACGCAAAATGCAGGATGGTGGCGTGGTGGAGAGCTTCATCTAAACCTTGCCAATACCCATGGAGGGATGCCATCCGATGATTTTATTGGCGATTTTCAGGGCGTAACCAATATTGAAGCTGGCGATCGCACCTTTTTTCAGGAGCTATGGTTCTGTCAATCGTTTGGAAAGCTATCAGCTAGCGTTGGCATTAAGGATATGAACGCGGAGTTTTCCGTGAATGAGTTTGGCGGTACTTTTATAAACTCGTCGTTTGCTTTACACTCTACTTTTACCGATAATATATCCGCATCGATATTCCCGAATACCGGATTAGGTGGTGTTTTGTCGTACAGCTTCGATTCTACCCATACGGCCCGTCTTGGAGTCTTTGATGGCGATCCTGGTTTTATGACCATACACCCTGCGAACTTTAAGTCGCCTTTCGGGGGCAACGATGGCGTTATGGCCATTGGCGAGTATACCTATAATAAAGGTATAGCTCTCGACGAAACTGGCTCGTACAAGATGGGCGTTTACTTCCACAGCCATAACTCGAATGAGGATGTTCTAAACAACCGTCAAAGCGGGCACAACTACGGTTTTTACTTTATCGGGAACCAGCGCTTTACCTCCTCGTTTGCAGGACATCGTATCCTAGACGGTTTTCTTCAGCTTTCCTACAGTCCGGTGGAGAGCAATACCAACCAGTTTTATGGTGGAGTTGGTCTAATTCTTCGTGGGTTGTGCTCCGAGGATTGTTCCGACGAGTTGGGCATTGCAATGGCCTGTGCCAAGTTTAAGGGGCTGCACTATTCGAATGAGAAGATTGTGGAGCTTCACTATAAATGTCCTATATGCAGCCATTTCTACATCCAGCCCGATATTCAGTACGTGATCAACCCCTCGCGGTTTGACGTTGCAACCCCCAATGCGCTGGTGGGCATATTGAGGGTGGGGATAGAGATATAGGAGTTATTTCAGAAGTTAGAAGGAGTTAGAGGAAGTTATAGGAATGTTTTGATGTTTGCATTTAGGCACAACGGAGATTCTTCGTCTAACTTCGTTTAACTTCTGAAATAACTTCCTCTAACTCCTTTCATCAGCTATACCTTCAGCCCAATCTTCCGCATCAGTATGGAGGCGTTTAGGCTGGTGCAGATGCCTGTCTTAACCTTATAGTCGAAGAAAAGCTCGTCGTTGGCATCCACCTGCACGTCGAAGTGGTAGTTGGTGAGCGCTTCGGGGTAGGTTTCCTTTGCTTGGGCAAGGGTAAGGTCGTGCGTGGCGATGATGCCGCACACGCCGTACTCCACCAGCAGGTCGATGAGGGCACGCGAGCCGATATGGCGGTCGTTGGAGTTGGTGCCGCGCAGGATCTCATCGAGTAGGAGGAAGGGTCTTTCTCCTTCTTTAACCGCCTGCACGATCTCGCCCAGCCTTTTAATCTCGGCATAGAACGACGAGGTGTTTTCGACCAGCGAGTCGGTTATCCGCATGCTGCTGCGCAGCGGCACGTAGCTCACCCAGAACTTTTCGGCACATACCACGCTTCCTGCGTAGGCCAGCACCATGTTTACGCCTAGCGTTCGCAGGAATGTGCTCTTGCCCGCCATGTTCGAGCCGGTGAGCAGCAGCACCTTTTCGTGCTCTTCGACCCTAAAGTTGTTGGCCACGCGCTGCTTTTTGGGGATAAGCGGATGGGCAGCATCCTCGGCGTCTACCGTAAAGTAGCCATCGCATATTTTGGGGAATGTCCAATCCGGATTGTTGTAGCAGAGCGTTGCCAAAGAGGTCAGCGCCTCCATCTCGCCAACCGCGTCAACCCAATTTTGGGCCAGTGGGGCGTACTTGCGCTTCCACTTTTCCATCTTAAGGGCCACTCTGAAATCCCAAAAGAGAAGCACCCCAAGGGTAATCATAAACGGCCAGTATAGGCGGTAATCGAGCTTGTTAACGAGCCGCGAGAGCTCCTTCATCACCTCCGACGAGCGCTCGCCCTCCAGCTCCAGCTCCTTTTTTAGCGCGTTAAGCGTTGGGCCGTCAAAGCTGGCCTTTTCGATATGCAGCAGCAGCGACGAGTAGCTCCTCATCTCGCTATCGGCGCGGCTCACCTTGCTTTGGATGATGCCAATGCCATTCCCGAACTTGCCGTAAACCATTAGGTGGATGCCGTACGCTAGCAGGAATACTCCCGGAAGGATATCGAGCGCCCACAGTACGGCCAGAGCGATGGTGATGGGCGGCATTATATATAGGATAGCTCGTAGCCATCGGCTTTCGAACATCTTTTCGGGGATGCTTATCCACTCGAGCACGCTTTTGATGTTGGAGGAGGACGCCGAGTAGCGCTTGCCCGCCTCGTAGAAGTCCTGCCGCCACTCCACCTCATCTGCCAGCACGGCAACGGCCTCCAGATTGTCGTCAATCGTATTTAGAGGCAGCGGATGCTGCAGCCGGGATGCAAGCGCTCTCTTTCCGCTTACGGTGGTGGCCCTACAAACCATCTGAAAGATGCTTTGCTGTCCGAAGATGTCGAAATCGTACGAGTAGGGATGCTTAACGTCGAAGAACTCCTGTCCCGAATCGAACACCGCGAAATTGCCCTCGATGGCAGCAAGCTCATCCCTATTAATGGTAATCAGATTGTCGAGGTAGCTGATATGGCGCTGGTTCTTCACATCTCGAATGGCAACCAGGGCGAATAGCGCTAGAAACAGGAGGCTTGCTGCCGTTGCTGCTACCACTGAAATGGAGAATAGCGCAAACAGCGCTGCTATCGCCGCACAAAAGGAGAGCAGGCGTAGCCACATCAGCCGCTTACCGCGCCTAAGGGCTAACGATCGTTGTTCTTCGAGCCGCTCAATCCTGCTTAAGTATGCCTGCTGTACCTCATTCATCACCATACGTAATTTATATTTGCAGCAAATCTAGCTGAAATAGCGGATAGGGCATAGTAAATAAAGGGATATTACTCTCAAAAATTATGAGCCTATAACTATTTAGGTGGCTAAGTCCTATTTTGCGCACGCTATTCAACCGCTTCGCGGTTGTTCCCTTATGCCGCATATCCCCCGCATTGCATGCGGGGCTATTCACATTCAATCCTTTCAGGATTACTGCTCAGCAGCCGTAATACTATATTAATCAAGAAAAAAGTTGGACTTTTCGATCGTTTCTGTTACCTGAAGCCCTTATGGGCTTCAACGTGAATAGCCCCGAGTGAAACTCGGGGAATAGGTCGTGGAAAATAGACAACCACATGGTGGTTGAATAGATTTGCCAGCAAACAGCAAAGGTCGGTTCTATTATCCACCCTATTCGTTACTCTACAAAAGTCTGCTTTCCCCTTTTTGTACGCAAATTGCGCACAATAGGATAGGCGCTACCGAACCTCTTTGCTGCTTTTACTCTTTTCGAGGATGTACCTTTTTACATCCATAAGCTCCTCTACGGGCAGCTTGGCGATTACATGTATAAGCGACTCCTCCTCCTGCGCTCTGATTAGCTTTTCGAGCGCATAGCCTTGGTTGGCATGTTCTCGTTTGGGAACCCACTCGAATACATCGTTGGGCGTACAGTCAAACATCAGGCAGAGCGTCTCCAGCTCCTTAAAGGTAAAGCGCTTATTCGTCATTCGGGCATAGCGGTAGGCGGTGGTGCTGTTTATGCCCTTGCTTACGAAATATTTCCGTGCATCGTGTACATTTTTTAGCCATAGCACATGCTGTAGGTTGATACGAATCATGCTTGTCTAGTTTTGGTGTTAAACATGTGGGCATTTGCAGCCGCTTACTAAACAGCCTATTCCGGTGCTATCGAAATGAACGCCCCTATAAAATTAGGGAATATGTTCGAGAAGTGCATAATATTTCACGAAGCGGTAATGAAATATTTTTAAGAGCAGATTTCCGAATTTTAAGAGCAAATTTCCGGAATTTAGTAGCGCATTACCGAGCATCTGAAGCGCAGAAAATATCTTAAGTAGCTTAGAAAAATATTTATAAAGATGATAATATGTGTTTAAACAATAATTATGAATACCTAGGCGGTAATAGAATTCCGCCACAGGGCGATATAGCTTCTTTAGACGTTTAACTATTACTCCGCGATGTATAATTAAATATGGTGGAGGTATTTTTTAAGCATGTTATTAGCCTGCTAGAGTATTCCCTGCAGATGTAAAGGGATGGATGCTTACCTCTATGGGGAAGTTTTGGGTGTAGTAAGGTGGTAGATGTTCGCCTAAATAACCTTGGCTTTCTTTTAAGTGGTGCTTATGGGCTACTAAGTAGAATATTCTCTTCTTGTAATAGTAGATGTGTACTTTATTACACGTAGCTCTTTTTGCTAAGGGCTTTAAATTCTTTTTTCGGTACTACTAATTGACGTAAAGGGGTCGCCCCTTCGGGGCTAGAGACAATGGCGGTGGCCTTTCCGTGGGTTTACACCCACGGTTACAGAGGGTGCGCTACTTTGTAGCGCTGCAATCCTTTGCTATCCCTAATTCCTATCCTTTTAGCGAAGCCTTGGATATGGTTAACTAGTAGCAGGATAGCCCTAAGCTACAAAATTGGTGGTAATTATCCCCTTACCCGATGTTTTTTCTATACGCCTATTATAAATCAGCGGTTTTGGTTTACCGCGACAACGCCTATCCGCTACTTTTAGTTGGTGATTGGGCGAAAGAGTAAAATTTTTAAGCAATAAAACTTGCCAACTGGTTTTTTAATTAACTTTAACGCTACCTTTAAATCGTATTCCTACTATTAAGCATACTTGGAGTTTTGCCTTTCGGGTTGCACCTTTTTCTAGGTGGTGGGTTGCGGTTAAAAAATGAATAATTACATGTAGAATTTAAACAAGAACACATGAAAAGAATTTTGATTCTGATGAGTTTAGTATTAAGCATTGCTTTTAGTGCACAGTCGCAAGAGAAAACTCAATCAAGAGAAGTCGGCCTTTTTTTTCACAACCTCGATGCATTTGGTTTTAGGTATAAGACGGGAGGTGAAAATTGCAAGATTAGGTTCACAGCGCTATTCCTATCGGCTGGCAAGCAAGAAATTACTGTTAAAGATTCAGATTTGGAACCTGGCGGCAAAAAGACAGGTTTTGGCTTAGGTGTTGGTCTTGAACTTCCCGTCAGATACTATGATTAAATCCAAGGATTACGATCATTTTTTTATCTTTGCAGCAACCAAAAGAAGGCTAAAGCCGATTCGTTAGGCCGAAGT
>NZ_SLWB01000013.1 GCF_004340205.1 Acetobacteroides hydrogenigenes | reverse complement strand
ATCCTCGTAGCTGAAGCTCGCTGCTTTTTCTTTCTCTTCCATTGTCTGCAAAGTTAACGTTATCATTTTGCAGACACAGTTGCATGAACAGTCTCGCGTAACGCGCTATACGCACAGCGTAGTATTCTTCGGGGCTGGCGTATCGCCCCATAAAGTCCGCCAAGCTGTATGCTCTAAAAGCGTAGCGGCTACCGTTGTGGGTAGCCGCTACGCGATTTATGGCTGCTCCTACTTGGTGGCAGGAGGGGTGTCGTTCTTCTTTCGGGGGCTTGGAACGTAGCCCTGCAGCTTGAGCGCATTGGTGAAGTTAAACTGGTCGAGCAGCATCTTGTTGCCAACAAAGTAGGTGTTCACCAGCTTGCAGATGTCGCTAACCTCGTCGTGGATGGCGTTTAGCGCATCGAGGTTGGCCTTGTTGCCCGTTTTGCGGTTGGTCTTAAGGTTTTCCTGAACGTTGTTGGCCTCGATGAGCAGCGTTGCCTGGGCAAGCAGCGTATCGATGTTGCTGGCGCTGGCGCCGGCCTGTACCAGCTCGGCTTTGACGGTGGGCGTTAGGTTGGCCTTTAGGATTGTGAGCACGGTTACGTAGCTTTCCTGCGAGTTGGTGTGGGTAGAGAGCTTGTTGAGACCAAGCTGGGTGAAGAGGGTGTCCTTGCGTACTGGGTTCCCCTTGAAGCCTACCTCGATCTCGGCCTTAAGGTTCATGAGCGAGCGATGGGCCGACTGTACGGTGCCGGTAACGGTAGCGGTTGCCTCCTTTAGCTGGTGAAGGATGTCTACGCCCACGTTTTCGTCGAATGCCTTGGTGATCCTAATCTTGAGGTTGGGGAAGTAGGGATCGGCCCACTGCGAGCGCTGGGCGCTGAGCAGGGCTACGTTTTCGATTCCTCTTTCGGCAATGTACAAGCAGGCAAGCAGCATTTGTGAGGTTGTTCCTCTAAACAATCTTTCAGACATGGTTAATGACGTTTTTTTGTTTTACAATAGGTTTACCGGTTTTAAAGATATAAAAATAGTTAATTAATTGATTCTCGATTCTTGAAAAAAAATTACGCTAAGGGTTTTTCGCTAAGCGGCAAATGCTCGATAGGCTTAGGTGGTAATGTGCAGAAAGCTAGGCGGTATGCGGCTTTCGGGGCTGCTCTGCCTAAAGCTGATGGTGCCTGTTGGAACCGAAAAAAAATGTGCTTTGGGAACTTTTTTAGTAAAAATTGCCCCTTTTAGGTACAACGTTAGCTAAAAGCTGCTACCTTGTCGGCTGAATCCTATTTTATAATCATCGCCCAAAAGATAATGTATACGCGTTTTTCTGGCACCCGGTCGGGTGGGGTGGATTTCGATTAGGATCTGCATTCCAAAATGATATGAAGAATGAAAGAGCTTAGAAAGATGCTAACCCTGCTATTTATGGTTTACTGGTTTACCTACGTGCTTGGCAAATGCTTGCTCGACTACTTTTCGGGAGACCAGGTGGAGATCGTTGCGATTATGCTGTCGGCGCTTGGTTGGGGGGTGCTACCTGCGCTGGGCTCCTACGCTGGACTATCGCAGGTGGTGATGCCAAAGCTGAGGTATCTTGAGTCGGAAATCGTGGAGGAACCAACGTTTTTTGAAAAAAGGGAGGAACGCGTTTCTAACGAAAATGGTGCCATTACCTTTACCAATTTGGAGGAAATCTGTAGAGCGCGCTACGTGGTTACCTTCGCTGATGGCGAAGAGGGGGTTATTAAGATGCGAACAACGCTTTCGCTTTGGAGCAGGGGCGTTGGCTACTGTATTAAATTCAAGGATGTCAACCAGGAAGCAGTAATGGTGTTTATCCCCATTTCGACCGGTAACCGTAAGGTGGAACAGGATGCAAAACGTCTGAAATTGTTGGTAGAAGGATTGGCAAGCGCCAGCTAGCGTTCGATTGGATTAAAAGGATATCTTAGCGGCAAAAATTGAAAATAGAATGGTAGCGATCAACAGTAGTATATCGGGCATAAAGCTAGCGCTAATTGCTTTTGCAGCCGTAGTACTTGTAGCACAAAGCGGCCTGGTGCAGGCCCAGAATGCGGCAAAGCCCACAAAGGAAGATCAGGAAGCTAAGCGTAAGGCCGTAGCGGCCCAGGTGGATAAGCTGTATGCCGAAACAACGCTCGTCCACGAAGGCGATATGGCCCCCGATTTTACGGTAGAGATGCTCGACGGGAAAACGGTAAAGCTGTCGGATTTGAGGGGTAAGGTGGTAATGCTCAACTTTTGGGCTACCTGGTGCGGGCCATGCATGGAGGAGTTTAAGGAGATTCCCGAGAAGATCGTGAAGCATTTCGAGGGAAAGAACTTTGTGCTTCTTCCCATATCGCGTGGCGAAAAGCGCGAGGTGGTGGAGAGCAAGATGAAGAGCTTAAAGGAAAAGGGAATCGACTTTCCGGTTGGCATCGATCCCACCAAGGCAATTTACTCGCTATACGCCAAGCAGTATATTCCGCGCAACTTTATCATCGACCAAAACGGTAAGGTTGTGCTAGTAAGGGGTAACGCCCTCGACGAGATTGTTAAGAAGGTAGAGGAGCTGCTGAAGTAGCATTGGAAGCGAGTAGGGGCATATAATAGGGATGGCGGCTGTAGGCTGCCATTTTGCATGTTAGGGACTGATTGAAGCTTTTTATAATCCGAGAAGAGCCTAAACATTAGCGCTGTTTTTAGGTTATACGAGTTCAAGAATAAGGCCAAACCGCTAATCAAAAAAAGAACAAACCGATGGTAGATGGACGATTGCTTAAAGGCGTATTGATGGGAATTGTAGGCGTATTCTCACTCGGATCGTGCTCGACAATTCCCGAAGGAGCTAAGGCTGTTAGCCCTTTTGATGTAAACCGATATTTAGGGAAGTGGTACGAAATCGCTCGGCTGGATTTTAAGTATGAGCGCAACCTGAATAACACCACAGCAGCTTACTCGCTAAATGAGGATGGGAGCATACGCGTTGACAATAGGGGGTATAACTACATCACGAAAGAGTGGAAGCAGGCTATTGGAAAGGCGAAGCCTGTTGGCGACCCCAGCGTAGCGATGCTTAAAGTGTCGTTTTTTGGGCCTTTCTATTCGGGCTACAACGTTATCGCATTGGATAGCGAATACCGGTATGCGCTTGTTGCAGGGAAAAGCTTGAAGTACCTTTGGATTCTTTCGCGCGAGACCACAATCCCCGACGATATAAAGCAGCGCTATTTGCATTTGGCGGACAGCTTAGGGTATAAAATTTCGGAGCTGGTATGGGTTGAACATGGTGTTGCTAAGTAAACAAAAAACGCTTGTTGAAAATATATTGAGGTTTAGGTTGCCAAACAGGTGCTTATAGTCTACTTCTTACGGAAAGAACAGCCAAGCTGCAATAATGAGCAGCTGCACCTAAATTGCACCTAGCCCATGCAGCTTAGGCTAAAAGATGCTACCTTGCATGCACTCCTGCTTACAACCCTATATGCTCCTTCAGGTAGGTGGGGAATGGGAGATTCTGTATTTTTAAGTAGGATGTTACGCTACAATTGAATGCAAATACGTAGAAAAGTATGAAAGAAGCATTGTTGATAATCGACGTTCAAAATGACTATTTTGAAGGAGGAAAGATGGCTCTAGTAGGAGCCGATAGGGCGGCTGAGAATGCTCGTTTGGTGTTGGATATGTTTCGTTCTAAAGGACTACCCATAGCTCACGTACAGCATATTGCCACATCGCCAACCGCAACGTTCTTTCTTCCTAATACAGAGGGAGCCGAGATATATAAGGGTGTAAGCCCAATGGATGGCGAAAAGGTTGTCGTAAAGCACTACCCCAACAGCTTTAGGGAAACCGACCTGCTTGGCCATTTGAAAGCAGAGGGCATAACCGATGTTGTTATTTGTGGAATGATGACGCACATGTGCGTTGATGCAACAACCCGTGCCGCAAAGGATTTTGGCTTTAGCTGTACGGTAATTGGCGATGCTTGTGCTACAAGGACGCTAGAAGTAAACGGTCAATCGGTAGCGGCAAACGAAGTTCAGAAAAGCTTTTTAGCCGCATTAAGCTACTTCTATTCTACGGTTAAAACCGCAAAGCAATATATCGAAGAGCGGTAGGTTCTAATTAGTAAACCAGCAATTGCTCTATCGTTGCTAGGCTTATAAGGTTTAGAGATTTATGTCGTTTCCCTATTAGGCGACATCAGCAAAATTGCTAGCATGCAGGCACACGAGTCTTCGTACAATAGAAATATTCTACTACTGCTGGTCGTTTTAACCTCCTTCATGAATCCATTTCTTGGAGCGGCAGTAAATATTGCATTACCAAAAATTTCGGAAAGCTTAGGCATGGATGCTATTGCCATGAGCTGGGTAAGCATGAGCTTTCTCCTATCGTCGGCGGTATTCCTGGTGCCAATGGGCAAGGTTGCCGACATAGTGGGTCGAAAGCGCGTTTTCTTTATAGGCAACATCATCTTAACGCTTGCATCGATACTCTGCGCCATTTCCTTTTCTGCACCGATGCTTTTAGCATCAAGGGTAGTACAGGGAATTGGGGCATCAATGGTATTTGGAACATCGATGGCTCTAATCACCTCTGCTTTCCCACCGTACGAAAGGGGGAAAGCAATTGGCATTGCGGTTTCATCGGTATACTTAGGGCTATCGGTTGCTCCAGTTTTGGGTGGTGTGCTTACCCAATATCTGGGGTGGAGAAACTTATTTTACACTACAATCCCGGTGTCCATTTTTGTCATAGCAGCTACGCTACGGTACCTAAAGGCAGAGTGGGCTGAGGCAAAAGGCGAGAAGTTCGATTTTAAAGGATCGGTAATCTACGTTGTATTTATGAGCATGCTTATGGTGGGCTTTACCAGACTGCCCGATCCGTTGGCCATTGTCATTACTGCTATAGGAGTAGTTGGCTTGGTCGTTTTCGTACTGGTTGAACTTCGTGTAGAATCTCCGGTGTTGAGCATCTCGCTCTTTAGGAATAATCGGGTGTTTGCCCTTTCGAATTTGGCAGCCCTGATAAACTATGCGGCTACCTTTGCAATAGGCTTCTTGTTGAGCCTTTTTCTGCAATACATAAAGGGATTGCCCCCAAGAGATGCTGGAATGCTACTGGTTACTCAGCCTGTGGTGATGACCTTATTCGCATCTTTTTCGGGTCGGCTGTCCGATAGGTATAGCTCCAATGTCCTCTCATCAATTGGGATGGCAATAATTGTGTTAGGGCTGTTTATGCTCACCATTATTGATGGTTCAACAAAGAATGGCTATATAATTTTTTGTTTAATGATTTTAGGGATGGGGTTTGGCGTTTTCTCGTCGCCCAATACGAATTCGATTATGGGTGCCGTCGAAAAGCGCTACCTGGGCATTGCCTCTGCAACTGTTAGCACCATGCGCCTAACAGGACAGATGCTTAGCATGGGGATCGCCACGTTGCTAATACACCTTTACATTGGGTCGGCAACCGATATCTCAGCCAATAAGGCTGTCTTTTTAAAAAGCGTACAGGTTTCCTTTGTGCTGTTTGCGGGGCTTTGTACATTAGGTGTGTTCGCATCGTTGGCACGACGGAAGCATTGATAGCATTTACAGCAATTGTTGATGTGCAATGATTGTTAGAAATTAAGTCATGATGAAAAGTAAAAAGGGAACGAATTTCGTTCCCTTTTTACTTTTATGTTTGTTTGAGAGAATTTACTCTCCGAAAGAAATTCCGATGCCTTTGCCAGCCGATACAAGAGCGCTATCGGGCTGAACGAAGTTAGGACGGTCAATAGCCTCAAGGAATGGTACTCCAATAATATCGGGGTGACGGTAAGCTACCATTTGTCCGAACTTGCCTTCGAGAACCAATTCGAATGCCTTAACGCCAAATTGGGTTGCCAGAATGCGGTCATAGGCAACAGGAGATCCTCCTCGTTGAAGGTGACCAAGAACGGTTTCACGCATATCGGCTTCTACACCTGCGGCTTTTAGCTCTTTCATCAGCTTAGAGGCAACACCTCCAAGACGTAGGTTTTCGTAACCAATTTCGTCAGACTTTTCAAACACCAGCGTACCATCTTTAGGCATTGCACCTTCGGCAACTACTACGATGGCAAAGCCTCTACCTCTATTGTAGCGAGCATTAATCTTCTCGGCAACCTTATTGATATCGTAAGGAATTTCAGGAATAAGACAAACGTCGGCACCTCCGGCAATGGCGGCGTGTAGCGCAATCCAACCTGCATTACGTCCCATAACCTCCATGATAAGCACACGGTTGTGCGATGCTGCTGTAGTAACCAAACGGTCGATACCTTCCGAGGCAATTTGAACCGCAGTTTGGAATCCAAAAGTATAGTCGGTAGCCGATAGGTCGTTATCGATGGTTTTAGGAACACCAACTACGTTAAGTCCTTTTTCGAAAAGTAGTTGAGAAATCTTTTGCGAACCATCTCCTCCGATAGAAATAACTGCATCAATACCTAAGTACTGGATTTTGCGAATCATTTCGTCAGATCGATCAACAAAAGAATATGTTCCGTCGGAATTCTTTACAGGCCAAGCGAATGGGCCTCCTTTGTTGGTGGTGCCAATAATTGTACCCCCTTGAACGTGAATACCTGCAACCGATTTTTCGTCAAGAACCTTAATCTCGGTGGGTTCTCTGAGGATTCCATCATAGGCTTGAATGCAGCCTACAACTTCCCAATCCTTTTCTTGTGCTGCTCTTTTTACAATGGCGCGGATCACCGCATTTAATCCAGGGCAGTCGCCTCCCCCGGTAACAACCATAACTCTCTTCATTTGATGTCATCTTTATAACTTTGCACGCTCTAATTCTTTGTGAATTAATAGCTAGAGCATACAAGTTTCGTGATTTCTATATTCCAATTTTATTCGTCCCAAAAATAGAAAATATCTTGTTAGATTCTAAAATCTTCCATCCAAGAAATGCTATATGACTGTAAATAATCTCTCTTTATTCTTATTTGTAGCAAATTTTTACAGTATTCTTTAAATTGTTTGTAATTCAGTATCTTATTTCGGTCTTTTTTTAGTGGTCAAAAATTAAAATTTGCCGAATGTTAACATTTCTCAGTTTTTATGCCCAGAATAAGGGCCCTTAGAGGTATATTTGTGTGCTAATTTACCCTAAAAACTAAGTGAACATGTTGAGTCCTTTAAAAGTTGCAGGAAAAATTTACTGGCTGGGAGCCAACGATCGTAAAAAGCATCTTTTCGAAAATATTTGGCCGCTACCTAATGGGGTTGCTTATAATTGCTACCTCATTAACGACGAAAAGACAGCACTTGTGGATACTATTGAATCGGGTGTTGCCGGAGATTTTATTGAAAAGGTAGAACAGCTGCTAGGTGATAGACCTTTGGATTATCTTATAATAAACCATATGGAACTTGACCATACTGGGGAAGTTAAGGACATTTTGAAGAGATATCCTAATGTCCAGATTATAGGTAATTCAAAAACATTTAAGGTTGTAGAAGCCTACTGGGGTGCTCTTGCCAACCTCAAGCAGGTAGAAGATGGCGACGAACTTTCGCTTGGGTATCATAAGTTGAAGTTTGTAATGACGCCTTGGGTTCATTGGCCAGAAACAATGATGACGTACGATGCTACTGAACAGGTTCTTTTTTCTGGTGATGCTTTTGGTAGCTTTGGAACTCTTGATGGAAACGTTTTTGATGATGAGATCGACTTTACCTACTATGAAGAAGATATGCGCCGCTACTTCTCTAACATTGTGGGGAAGTACGCCAATATGGTGCAAAAAGCATTCAAAAAGTTGGAAGGTGTTCCCGTTAAGTCGGTATGCCCAGTACACGGACCGGTATGGAGAAGCAATCCTGAAGTTGTTCTTGGCCTTTACGATAAGTGGAGCAAAATGGAAGCCGAAGATGGCGTTGTGATTATTTATGCTTCGATGTACGGTAATACCGAGCAAGTTGCTGATCGTATTGCTCGTAAGATTGCAGAGCAAGGCGTGAAAAAGATTCGTATTCACGACGTGTCGAAAACGCATATTTCTACCTTAATCAACGAAATATGGAGATATAAGGGGGTTATTCTTGGTAGCTGCGCCTACAACAGTCAGATGTTTCCATTGTTGGAACAGCTAACCAGAGAACTTGAGCATATGGGTGTAAAGGATCGCGAACTAGGAATTTTTGGTTCGTACAGTTGGAATGGTGGAGGCGTCAAGAATCTTCAAAAGTTCCAAGAATCCATTGGCTGGAACTTAGTTTCGAAACCTGCTGAAATATATGGCATTCCGACAGAAGAAAAGTATGCGCAATGCGATGAACTGGCGGTTGCAATGGCCGAAAGACTTAAGTAATTTCGATTAATTAGCATATAGAAAGGAGGCTGCAGCCTCCTTTTTTTTATTTTTGTTTAAAACCTTTAATAGTTGAAATAATGGAATTTAACCTACCGGTAGGATTGTCCTATACTTCAAAAAAGAAAGTTACGATTGACGATGCCGCTTCTCGATATGGCTCTGGGCTTATTGATGTATTTGCTACACCTGCATTGGTTGCTCTTATGGAAAATGCAGCATTAATGGCGGTTGCTAGCCATTTACCCGAAGGCTTTAACACCGTTGGCATAGAGATTTCAACAACACACGTAAAGGCAACTCCAATCGGAATGGAGGTAAAAGCTACAGCAAGCCTTGTGAATGTTGATGGGAAAAAGTTAACCTTCGAAATCGTAGCTGAAGATGAGGAGGGTGTTATAGGGAAAGGTGTTCATTCTAGATTTATTATCGATACGGAAAAGTTTATGGCTAAGTTAACTAAAAAATAGTAGTATGATCTCTAGTAAGGATAGGCAAGAAATTGAGGCATTAGGATTTGATGTGGCAGTTATTGAAAACCAGCTTAAACAGTTCGAGAGCGGTTTCCCTTTTTTAGAGTTAAAAGCCCCCGCAACTGTGCCTACTGGTATTATGCAAGTTGAAGATACCCAAAAGGCGTACTTGATTGAAAAGTACGAAAACTTTGGAGGAAAACGGGTGAAGTTTGTTCCAGCATCAGGTGCTGCAACTCGTATGTTTAAGTCGTTGTATGAGGCAAAAGATCTTTTTGAAAACGGAGAGTCTAAAGAGTCTGTTTTTGAACGTTTAAAGGATGTAAAACAGGTTTTTGACAATTTGGGAAAATTTGCTTTTTATTCGGAACTAAAAGAAGTATCTGCCGCTAAGGGGATTTCTCTGGGTGATCTTTCATCTGCCAATTGCGCTGTAGTTTTATCGCTTATTCTTGGAGAACAAGGATTAAACTACGGCAATCTTCCTAAAGGGCTTGTGAAATTTCATGCTTATGATGATGGCGCTCGTAAGGCAGTTGCCGAACATCTGGTGGAAGGTGCAGAATATGCAAAGAATCGAGATTCGAGCGTTAGCATCCATTTTACGGTATCGCCTAATCATCTCGAAGGCTTTAAGGCTGAAGTAGCAAAATCAAAAGAGGCTGTTGAAAAGAAATACGGTGTTGCTATCGTTGTAGACTATTCCATTCAAAAGCCATCTACAGATACTATTGCAGTAAATCTTGATAATACTCCATTTCGAGGCAACGATGGTGAACTAGTATTCCGTCCTGCAGGACATGGTGCACTTCTCGAAAATCTGAATGACATTGATGGCGATGTCATTTTTGTAAAGAATATAGATAACGTAGTGCCTGACAATCTGAAGCCAACAACTGTTGAGTATAAAAAGGTTTTGGCAGGGCTGCTTGTTGATGTTCAGGAGAGAGCATTTGCTGTATTGCGTACCCTTGATGGCAATGCTAGTGATGATAAAGCGCTGACCGATGGTACGTTTCTGATTGAGAAACTTGGTGGCGATTTGAGCAAACTCGATAGCCTGAATGAAACCGAAAAGGCTGATTGCATTAAGAACTTCCTTAACAGGCCAATCCGCGTTTGTGGAATGGTGAAGAACTTGGGTGAACCTGGTGGCGGTCCATTTGTGGCTCGTAATTCTGACGGGGACTATTCGCTTCAAATTGTAGAAAGTTCTCAAATTGATCTGAAGAATCCGGCTCAGAAGGCAATCTTCGATGAGGCAACACACTTTAATCCGGTTGATTTGGTGTGTGGTGTAAAGAATTATAAGGGAGAGAAGTTCGATCTAAGGGATTTTCGCGACCCTAAAACGGGCTTTATCTCGATTAAGAGCAAAGATGGTCGTGAGCTAAAAGCAATGGAGCTTCCAGGGCTTTGGAATGGAGCCATGAGCAATTGGATAACTCTGTTTGTAGAGGTTCCGCTTGTAACGTTTAATCCCGTTAAGTCAATTAATGACCTTCTTCGAACAGAACACCAGTAAAGCGTTTTTTTGTCAGTAAAGAGTTTATATTGCTAAGCCTCTCAGATTTGTTCCAATCAGAGAGGCTTTTGCTTACTAAGGAGGTAGGTGTATTAGTGTTTTATAGCTGATGTTTTTATGTCAGAAAATCAGTGGTTAAAACCGAATAGTGCAAATAGTTGCATGGTTTTTTGTTGTACCCTCTTGATTTAAGTCGAAAAAATCTACTTTTGCGTTGTAAAAATCAAAATTGATTTTAAACACTTCGATTTAAATCTAGGTAACTATGTGTGGAATTGTTGCTTATGTTGGAGTAAGAGATGCTTACTCAGTAATAATTAAAGGGTTAAAACGCTTAGAGTATAGAGGTTATGATAGTGCCGGCATAGCATTGGTTAACGGCGGCATAAATATAATTAAGAAAAAGGGAAAAGTAATAAATCTCGAAGAATTTGCGAGCAATACCAATTTGGATGGTCATATTGGTATTGGCCATACCCGTTGGGCTACTCATGGAATTCCTAGCGATGCCAATTCTCATCCGCATACATCTGGCGATGGCAGAATAGCCCTAGTTCATAACGGGATTATTGAAAACTACCTCACCTTAAAGGCCGATTTGCTTAAGAAGGGGCATGTTTTTAAAAGCGAAACTGATACCGAAGTTCTGGTTCATTTCATTGAGGATATTCGTAACGAGCTAAGGTGCAATCTAGAGGAAGCCGTTCGCGTGGCTTTGAGTCGTGTAGTCGGAGCATTTGCCATTGCCGTTATCTCAGTCGATGAGCCAGCTGTAATGGTTGCTGCGCGAAGGGGAAGCCCTTTGGCAGTAGGAATAGGGGACGGGGAGTATGTTATTGCATCGGATGTAACGCCAATTATTGAGTATACCCAGAGCGTTATCTACCCTAAGGATAACGAGATGGTGGTTATTAACGGAACCAATTATAAGCTTATAGATCTCGAAAATAACCTCCTAGAACCATACGTAAAGGAACTTGATTTCGAACTTGCCAGTATCGAAAAGGGAGGCTTCGAGCACTTTATGCTTAAGGAGATAATGGAGCAGCCTCGTACTTTTAGGGATTGCCTTCGAGGTCGCTTAAAGGCGGAAGAAGCATATATCAAGCTAGGGGGTATTCGCGATTATATCGATGAGATTATATCCGCAAAGCGAATACTAATTATAGCATGTGGTACTTCGTACCATGCTGGACTTGTAGCAAAGTACCTATTCGAGGACCTTTGCGGTATCCCTACTGATATCGATTTTGCATCGGAATTTCGTTACCGTAAAGTGGTGATTACTGAGCGAACGGTAGTGCTGGGTATTTCGCAGTCTGGAGAAACTGCTGATACCATTGTTGCTCTCGAAAAGGCAAAGAAGAAGGGGGCCAAGGTGCTTGGAATATGCAATGTTGTAGGTTCTTCTATTGCTCGCCTTACTGATGCTGGAGTTTACACCCACGTAGGTGTGGAAATTGGTGTTGCAAGTACCAAAGCGTTTACCGGTCAGCTTGCTATCATCTATATGATGGCGCTGCTTATAGCCAAAGAAAAGGGGAGCCTTGAGTACGAAAAGTACAGGCACCTGGTTGAAGAATTTGATCAAATACCTGATAAAATAGAGCAAACCTTAAAGAATACTTATACGGCAGTAGAGCAGATCTCTGCGGCATGCCGCACCGCATCGAGCATGATATACCTTGGACGTGGGCTAAACTACCCAATTGCGCTTGAGGGGGCTCTAAAGCTAAAGGAGATAACCTATATCCATGCCGAAGGCTATCCTGCTGCAGAGATGAAGCATGGTCCGATTGCGCTTATAGATGAGAACATGTTTGTAGTATTCATCGCACCCAAGGATAAAACCTACGAAAAGATCGTTTCCAACATTCAGGAGGTGAAATCGCGCGGAGGAAAAGTAGTTGCGCTGGTTACCGAAGGGGATAAGACAATTGCCAAGATGGCCGACTATACCATCGAAATTCCAGAAACGGATAAGATCTTCACTCCAGTACTGAATATTATTCCGCTACAAATGCTATCGTATCAGGTGGCCAAGCTGCGCGAGTGTAACATCGACCAGCCTAGAAATCTCGCCAAATCAGTAACCGTAGAGTAGTATGGGATTCATTAAGCGTTTTGATGCCCAGCTGCTGGGGTACGATTTTGTCAATAAGGAGTTCCTGCCCGAGGGTAAGGATGAGCATTACATCAGGTATCAGCAGAAGGAAAAGAACGGCTTCCGCAAGCTTACGGGGCAGGAGGTTGATATGCTGGTACGCAACGGAAACATGTCGGACAACTGGGATACCGTGCTTGTAGACGATCCCTTTAATCCTGGATTGGTTCGCAACTGCATATTCTACGGATTGGTTCGTATTGGTAAGCTCGAGCCTCAGTGCTTGGAGTACCACGACCTACGCTTACCCGTTGGCCTATACAATTCGATGATAATATCCAGCGATGTTGGCGACAACGTGGCCATTCATAACGTAGGGTATCTGTCTCACTACATCCTCGATAGCGAGTCGATGCTGTTTAACATCGATGAGATGGAGACCTCCAATAAGTCAAAGTTTGGCAACGGCATCATCAAGGATGGAGAAACCGAGGCCCAGCGTTTATGGATGGAGATCTGCAACGAGAATGGAGGGCGCAAGGTGCTTCCCTTTGATGGAATGCTCACCAGCGATGCCTACTTGTGGTCAAAGTTTCGCGATGATAAGGAATTGATGCGCCGATTTCAGGAGATTACCGAGAATGCCTACTCTTCTAAACGAGGATTTTACGGAAGGGTAGGAAAGGGGTGTGTCATCAAGAATACCAGCAGCATAAAGGATGTAAACATCGGCGATTGCACCTACATTAAGGGGGCCAATAAGCTGAAGAACCTAACCATTAACTCAACAGAGGATAGTCCAACCCAAATTGGCGAGGGGGTTGAGCTGGTAAACGGAATTATTGGAACTGGCTGTAAGGCTTTCTATGGAGTTAAGGCTGTAAGGTTTGTAATGGGCGTTAACTCGTCGCTTAAGTATGGAGCTCGCCTAATCAACTCCTTTTTAGGAGAAAATTCGACCATATCGTGCTGCGAGGTGCTTAACAGCCTCATTTATCCTAGCCATGAGCAGCACCATAACAACTCGTTCCTTATTGCCTCGTGCGTGCAGGGGCAGAGCAACATTGCTGCTGGTGCAACCCTTGGTTCAAACCATACGTCGAGGGCCAACGATGGAGAAATCATTGCGAAAAGGGGATTTTGGGCTGGACTATCTACTACCATTAAACATAATAGCCGTTTTGGATCGTTCACCTTGCTTACCAAGGCAAACTACCTTCATTCAATAAATATTGATCTGCCATTTGCGCTGGTGGGCAACAACGAGTCGGAAAATCGCCTCGAAATAATTCCCGCCTACTGGTGGCGCTACAACATGTACGCGCTGGAGCGTAATGCATGGAAATTCGTAATGCGCGATAAGCGTGGGGAGGTTGGACAGAAGTTCGAGTACAGCTATCTAGCGCCCGATTCTGTATCCGAAATACTGGTGGCGCTCGACAAGCTTTATAGGTGGATTGCCGAAGAGGTGGAGCCTTGTGCTACGGATAACCATCGGGCTATTGCTGAAAAGGCTATTGCCGAAGGTTACAATCCTGCGTCAATACTTATAAGCTCAGAGGGTATCGAAGCATCATCGCGGAAGGTACTCTTAAAGAAGCCCGTTCAGGCGGTAATGGCCTATCGGGAGATGGTGAAGTACTACGCGCTGATATCGTTTATCGACTACATGATGGCCAATAATGCTGGTTTGGAGGGTATTCTCTCGCTCGATAGCGATGGCATCGACCGTTGCTGGATGAACGTTGGCGGGCAGATATTCAGGTGCTCATTTATCGAAGAGCTAAAGCATAGGGTGAAATCGAACGAGCTGAATAGCTGGGATGCGATTCATGCAGCCTACCGTTCGCAGGACGATACCTATATCTACGATAAGGCTCGCTATGCCAAATATGCAATGGAGCAGATCATAGGGCAGAAGCTAAGCCTCGAATCGCTGTTCCAGCTGGCCGACGAGGGCGTTGCTATTGCCCAAATGGTAAAGGAGCGCGTCTTTCAGTCGCGGCTTAAGGACTACAACGATCCGTTTAGAAAGATCGTTTACGATAATCAGGAGGAGATGGATGCCGTTATCGGCAGCATAAACGATAACGATTTTATAGCGCACTCGGAGGCTGTTTGTCAGCAAACCTTGAACGACATCGAATCGCTATTCGTTAGAAAATATACTGCTTGATGCAATAAAATGGCTACCGTGCTGTAGCCGTGGGCGTATATGGACTGTATAAACCTTTGAATGGGAGAAGGGGAGGGCTTGAGGCTTTCTCCTTCTCTTTTTTGCCCTATTTGAGCGCTCCTAGGCGAGGTCAATTGTTCCCCGAGCGAAGTCGAGTGCACCCCGAGCGAAGTCGAGGGAGGATTCCGTACCAATTATTGCTAACGATACGAAAAAGGCAGCTCTCGAATCCTCTGAGGCTGCCTTTGTGGTATCGTTGAAATGAACGACTAGCTGTTGAAGTGGTAGAGGAAGATCACCTCGGCGTCGTAGGCCGATTTCTTGTTGCCCTCTATCTCGAGCTTTACGCCAATGGTGGCCTTGGTTACCCCGCGTAGGTTTACGGCGCTAATTACCTTAGCGCAAAGGCGCACGCGGCTGTTTACGAGCACAGGCTGGTTGAACTTCAGCTTCTCGATGCCGTAGTTGACCTGCATCTTGAGGTTTTGTACATCTACAATTTGATCCCAAAGGTGGGGGAGAATCGATAGCGTGAGGTAGCCGTGCGCGATGGTGTTGCCGAAGGGCGATTCGGTTTTAGCCTTCTCCGCATCCACATGAATCCACTGGTGGTCGATGGTGGCATCGGCAAACAGGTTGATCTGCTCCTGCGTAAACTGGTGCCACTCCGATATGCCGAGGTCGTGGCCCACTAGCTTTTCGAGCTCGTCGAAGCTCTTAATTACTACTTTACCCATTGGTACTATTTTTTCTGTGAAATGATCTGCAATATACTTCAAATTGGCGGGAGTTGCAGCTCCATATTCTGCCAATTCGGCAATGATGCTAATTGATTTGAGGTGAAGTTCTAGGAACAAGGCATCAGCATTGAAGGGAAAAGCTCGAAGCTTCGGGGTCGAAGGCTGAAACTTCGCCAAAACTTGCCGAATCTTCGGGGTCAAAGGCTGAAGCTTCGCCAAAATATGCCGAAGCTTCGGGGTCGGAGTGCGAAGCTTCGCCAAAATTAGCCGAAGCTTCGAGGTCGGAGTACGAAGCTTCACTAAAATTAGCCGAAGCTTCAGGGTCGGAGGCTGAAGCTTCACCAAAATTTGCTGAAGCTTCGGGGTCGAAGTGCGAAGCTTCGCTAAAATTTGCTGAAGCTTCGGGGTCGAAGCTCGAAGCTTCGAGGTCAAAGGCTGAAGCTTCAGCAAAAAAGGCCGAACATCGGGGCAAAAAGCATCAACGTTCGACCTTTTATCGTAATTCTTCCGCCTACTTCCTCAGCGCATCGTACAGCACCTCTACGGGGTGAACCGCCGTGCGGCCCGTTCCATCCTTTATATGGTGGCGGCAGCTGGTGCCAGGGGCGGCAACCACCGTGTGGCTGTCGGCCTGACGCACGGTGGGGAAGAGCATCAGCTCGCCGATGGCCATCGACAGGTCGTAGTGCTCCCTCTCGTAGCCAAATGAGCCGGCCATGCCGCAGCAGCCCGAGCGGATCTCCGTTACGGTGTATCCTTCGGGGAAGCCGAGCACGTACCGGGTGGCAGCAGTGGTGGCAATCGACTTCTGCTGGCAGTGGCCGTGGAAGATCACCTGTACCTCATCTTCCTTAAACTGCTCCTTGGTGATGCGGCCCCGCTGCATCTCGCGCATCAGGAACTCATCAATAAGAAGGGTGTTGCGGGCAAGTTCCCTAGCCTTGCCGAGATTCTCGGGGGTGGCCAAGTCGGGGTACTCGTCCCTAAACGAGAGGATGGCCGATGGCTCGATGCCAATAAGCGGTGTTTCATCGCCTACCAGCGGGCTAAGCTGCTCGATGTTGCGGTTGGCAATGCGCTTGGCGGTTCGGATGAGCCCCTTGGAGATGTAGGTTCGGCCGCTCTCGCCGTGCCGCGGGATGATCACCTCGTAGCCCAACCCCTGGAGCAGCAGAATGGCCTTGATGCCCACCTCCACGTCGTTGTAGCGGGTAAACTCGTCGCCGAAGAGGTACACGCGCCCCTTGCGTTCTACTACTTTCTGCTGATTTGTCCTGAACCACTTCGCAAGCGTTGTGCGATGCAGCAGCGGCAGCGTGCGCCTGTCGCTAAAGCCGAGCGCTCGCTGGATGGGCTTGGCGATGGCCTTGCTGCCCATAAAGAAGTTTGTAACTGCAGGGGCGATGCTTCCTACCTTATATATATAGGTGATGTAGGCGATCAGCCGTGTGCGCAGCGGGATGCTGTTTTGGTCGTAGTAGTGCTGCAGGAATTCGGCCTTCAGCTTGGCCATGTCCACGCTCGAGGGGCATTCCGACTTGCACCCCTTGCACGACAGGCACAGGCTGAGGATGTCGTACAGCTCGCGGCTCTCGAAGGGGCGGTCGCTGCTGGTAAGCACCTCGCGCAGCATGTTGGCGCGGGCGCGGGTGGTCTTATCCTCGTCCTTGGTGGCCATGTAGCTCGGGCACATCGTCCCTCCGCTTAGGATCGTCTTGCGGCAGTCGCCCGAGCCGTTGCAGCGCTCGGCCGCCCTCAGGAAGCCATCCGACTCGGCAAAGCTGAAGATAGTGTCGAACTTCCGCTCCTTTGCCCCCGGCGTGTAGCGCAGGTGCGAGCTCATGGTGGGGGTATCTACAATCTTATTTGGGTTGAAGATGCTATCGGGATCGAAGGCGGCCTTCACCTCCCTCATCAGCTGGTAGCAGCGCTCGCCAACCATAATGGGGATGAACTCGCCGCGCAGGCGGCCATCGCCGTGCTCGCCGCTCAGCGATCCGCGGTGCTTCTTCACCAGATGGGCCACATCGGTGGCGATGGTCCTAAACAGGGCCACATCCTTTTCGTCCTTTAGGTTAAGAATGGGGCGGAGGTGCAGCTCGCCGCTGCCGATGTGCGCGTGGTACACGCAGTCGAGCCCATACTTTTTGAGGATGAGCTTAAAGTCGGCCATGTAGGCCGGAAGGCGCTCGGGACTAACAGCAGTATCCTCGATAACCGATACCGGCTTGGCATCGCCCTTCATGTTCGATAGCACGCCGAGTCCCGCCTTGCGCAGGCTCCACACCTTCGAGGTCTCTGCCCCCCAAACGATGGGGAAGTGGTAGCCAAACCCAGCCTGCTGCATCTCCGCAACAAGGCTGGCATACTTCTGCTCTACTATTTCTTTGGATGATTCGGCAAACTCTACTATAAGGATGGCAGCAGGCTCGCCTTCAACGAAGAATCGGTTGCGGCTCTGCTCAATGTTATCTTTGGTAAGGTCGAGGATGTTCCTATCCATCAGCTCCACGGCCGTAGGCCCAAACTTTAGGGCGATGAGGTTGGCCCTAAACGCCTCCTCGAGGTTGTTTAGGTGGATGCACACCACCGCCTTCTCCTTTGGTGGCAGCGGCACCAGGTTCAGCTTCGCCTCGGTGATGATGCCCAGCGTACCCTCCGAGCCTGCAATCAGCTGGCAGATGTTCAGCTTCTCGTCCGACTGGCTAAATACCTCGCTGTTGGCTAAGAGATCCAGCGCGTAGCCCGAGTTTCGGCGCTTCAGCGCTGGCTCGGGGAACTGCTCCTGTATTTCCTTTATATTATTGGAGTCCGAAAGAATCTCGTACAGCTTACGGTAGATGTTGCCCTCTACACCTTCCAGCGTAAGCTTTTGCGATAGCTCCTGACGGGTTAGGGGCTTAAAGTGGGCCTCGCTACCATCGGAGAGCACCATCTTAACCTCCAGCAGGTGGTCGCGCGTGCTACCATATATAATGGAGTGCGAGCCGCACGAGTTGTTGCCAATCATACCGCCCATCATGCATCGGTTGGCCGTCGATGTTTCGGGTCCGAAGAAGAGCCCATGCTCCTTCATGGCCATGTTCAGCTCGTCCAAAATCACCCCAGGTTGAACGCGAACCCAATGCTCTTCGGTGTTCACCTCCAAAATAGAGGTCATGTGCTTCGAAATATCTACGATGATACCCTTTCCTACAACCTGTCCGGCCAACGAGGTGCCTGCCGTGCGGGGAATGAGCGGAATCTTATGCTTCGCGGCAAATTGGACAGCCGTAATAAGATCAGTGCGATCTTTAGGCCAAATCACGGCTAGCGGACGTTCGCTATATGCCGAGGCATCAGTGGAGTATATGCAGAGTTGGGTAGAATCTGTGCTGATTTCGCCGGCAAAGGTGTTGGCAATCTCGTTTATGGTTTCGGATATCATCAACGATTTCATTAATAGAAAATTTGGGGCTAAAAGTATTAAAAATCGATCAAGGAATGAGGCTGAAATCTGTGATTTTGTAAATACTTTATTGTGAATGTAATAACACAGAAGAAATTTTACCGTTTGTTTGTAATGTGTTGTTTTTGTGTTTAGTATGATGGTAAGAAATAATGTTAAAAATTAGAGTTGGTAGGATTTTTAATCTAATTTTGAGAATCATTTTGTTCACATCTTTAACCATCAGTA
Organism: Acetobacteroides hydrogenigenes; assembly: GCF_004340205.1. Classification (NCBI taxonomy): domain Bacteria; kingdom Pseudomonadati; phylum Bacteroidota; class Bacteroidia; order Bacteroidales; family Rikenellaceae; genus Acetobacteroides; species Acetobacteroides hydrogenigenes. The sequence continues at coordinate 95,700 of NZ_SLWB01000013.1, read as the reverse complement.
AAACAATGGATTTAATCCAGAAAATAAAGGACAATGCCAAAAAACACGGCAAGCGAATTGTCCTTCCAGAAGGTACTGAAATAAGAACCCTGAAGGCTGCTGATATTCTTATTCAAGAAGGAATCGCAAAGCCCATTCTTATCGGAAATCCACAAGAAATTTCGAAGTTGGCAGCTGAGAATGGCCTTCAAAACATTTCAAAAGCAGAGATTGTAGACCCTTGCAACAACCCGAAGAAAGACGAGTATGTACGGGTTATGCTGGAAATCCGCCAAAGCAAGGGGCTAACCAAAGAGCAGGCTGAAAAGCTGATTCTTGATCCGCTCTACCTAGGAACGCTGATGATTAAGTGCGGCGATGCCGATGGCGAGGTGGCTGGTGCTGCTAATACCACTGGAGATGTTCTTCGTCCTGCATTTCAATACGTAAAAACGATGCCCGGAATTAGCGTTGTTTCCGGTGCATTTATTATGATTCTTAAGGATAAGGATTACGGTAACGACGGCATCATGGTTTTTGCCGATTGCGCCGTTCACCCAAATCCAACCGCCAGCGAACTTGCTGAAATTGCTGTTGCTACCGGTAAAACTACCCGTGCAATTGCTGGCTTCGAGCCCAAAATTGCTATGCTAAGCTTCTCGACCAAAGGAAGCGCCAAGCATGAAATGGTTGATAAGGTAGCCGAGGCTACCCGTCTTGCCAAAGAGATGGCACCCGATATGTTGATTGATGGCGAACTACAGGCCGATGCAGCAATTGTAGAAGCTATTGGTGCAAGCAAAGCTCCCGGTAGCCAAATTGCCGGGCATGCAAACGTACTCGTATTCCCAACCCTCGAAACCGGTAATATCGCCTATAAGCTGGTTCAACGCCTTGCAAAGGCCGAAGCCGTTGGTCCAGTGCTTCAGGGAATGGCCGCTCCAATCAACGATTTGTCGCGCGGTTGCTCTGTAGACGATATCGTGAATCTTGTTGCCATTACAGCGAACCAAGCAGCAGGAAAGTAGGTTATAACTAAATCACACACACACATAAAAAAATGATTGTACTTGTATTGAATTGCGGAAGCTCATCCGTAAAGTACCAACTGCTCGATATGATTGATGAGAATCAAAACAATGTTATGGCAGTCGGTTTAATAGAGAGAATTGGGTTGGCAGACGGAATGCTTACGCATAAGCCAGCAGGGAAGGAGAAATATAAAGTTACCCAGCCAATCAACGACCATGTTGTTGGTATTAACCTAATCCTTAAGGCTCTTGTTGACGAAGAGCATGGTGTAATTAAGAATATTAAGGAGATTCAGGCTGTAGGGCACCGCGTAGCACATGGTGGCGAGCTCTTTAAGAGTAGTGTATTAGTGGATGAAAAGGTAAAAAAGGGCATTGCTGATCTTATTGAACTAGCACCTCTTCACAATCCAGCTAACCTAAAAGGAATTGAAGCTATGGAAGCCTTGCTTCCCGGAATTCCTCAAGTTGCTGTATTTGATACCTCGTTCCATCAATCGATGCCAGCTTGCTCGTACCTGTATCCAATTCCTTACGAGTACTACCAAAAGTATGGTATTCGCCGTTACGGATTTCACGGAACAAGCCACAAGTATGTTGCTCAAAAGGCATGCAACCTTCTTGGCATGAACTTCAATAATAGTAAGATTATTACCTGTCACCTTGGTAATGGTGCTTCTATTACCGCTATCAACAATGGCAAATCGGTAGATACCTCTATGGGCTTTACTCCTGTAGATGGCCTTATGATGGGAACGCGAAGTGGTAGCGTTGATGCAGGAGTGCTCCTTTACCTTGCAGAGAAGGAGAACATGGATCTTCAAGGCATTAATGATCTTGTTAATAAGAAGAGTGGAGTTAAAGGTATCTCGGGATTAACCTCGGATATGCGCGACTTGGAAATTGCGGCACAAGAAGGCAACGAGCGCGCACAGCTTGCCATTGATATGTACTACTACCGTATCCTTAAGTTTATTGGCGGATTCGCAGCAACCTTAGGTGGGGTAGACTTAATCATATTTACCGGTGGGGTTGGGGAAAACGATTGTGCTCTTCGTGAGTTTATCGGAACCCATCTTGCCTTTATGGGCGTTCACTTCGATTCTGATGCAAACCGTGGCGTACGCGGTCAGGATAAGGTTCTTTCGAAGGAGATCTCTCGCGTTAAGGTTATGGTATGCACCACCAACGAGGAGCTTGTAATTGCTACCGATACCATGAACTTGGTTAAAAACTAGGCGCTTAATACTCTTTATTTATAAAAGGAGGAGCAAAAAGATGCTCCTCCTTTTTGTTTATAATAAAATGTGTTATTTTTGTGAGAAATTGAAACGCAAAATAGCGGAAACGGTAACAAATGTAATTTAAAACACAATGGCTATTAATAAACTCGAACAAATGTTTGAGCTTCTTAAAACTAGAAGCAAAAAGCGTATTGTAGCAGCTTATGCAAACGACTCTCACACCATCGGAGCCGTTAATATGGCAATAGAGAAAGGTCTTGTAGACGGTACTCTTGTTGGTGATAGGGATACGATCCTAAAAGTTTGCGCCGAAGAAGGCATTGATGCCAATAAGTTTGTAATTGTACAAGAGGCCAACGAAGTAAAGGCGGCTCGTAGAGCGGTAGAGCTAATCAATGCAGGCGAAGGCGATATCCTAATGAAGGGTCTTTGTAGCACCGATAACTACATGCGCGCCATTCTAAATAAGGAGAATGGGCTTCTTCCTCCTAAGGGGGTACTTAGCCATGTTGCTGTTATGGAAATTCCTGCATACCATAAGCTTCTTCTTGTTAGCGATGTTGCTGTTATTCCATATCCCGATTTAAACCAAAAAACGGCAATTGCCAACTACCTGATTGAAGTTGCCATGATGATTGGCATCGATCGACCCAAGGTTGCTGCTATTACTGCATCGGAGAAGGTGCTTCCTAGTATGCCATCGTGCGTAGAGGCTTCTATCTTGGCAAAAATGTCGGAACGCGGCCAGCTAAAGGGCGGTGTTTTAGATGGCCCAATTTCTTTAGATGTGGCAATCGATGCCGAAGTTGCTAAGGTAAAAAAGGTCGGTGGCGAGGTTGCTGGCGATGCAGACTGTCTTCTTTTCCCTAATATTGAGGCTGGAAACGTATTCTACAAGAGTGCTACAAAGCTTGCAGGTGCCGAACTAGGTGCCATTGTTTGCGGAACCAAAGCTCCTGCAGTACTTTCATCGCGAGGCGATTCTACCCTTTCGAAGCTTTACTCTATCGCGCTTGCTGCGCTAGTTGCAAAGTAATCATCATAAAAAACAATATATGACTCCTATCAAAAGCCTTGATGAGCTGATTTCAACGCTGAAGTCAACAGGAAAGAAAAGTCGTGTGGCGGTTGTCCTTGCCGAAGACGAAAACACGCTTGGTGCTGTAAACGAGGCAACCGATTTGGGCCTTATTGAGGCATTTATGATAGGCGATGAGCATAAAATCGTAGAAAAGCTAAGGCAGGAAGGTGTCGATCCTTCAAAGTTTACCATCATAAATATCCCTAACGATGCTGCCGCTGCCAAAGAGGCAGTTCGTATGGCTCGTGCAAACGAGGTTGATATGGTGATGAAGGGGCTAATTGGTACCGACAAGTTTCTGAAGGCTGTTCTCGACAAGGAGAATGGCCTTTTGTTGCCAGGAGCGGTAATGACCTACGTTTGTGCTCTTCAAATCCCGGCATATAACAAGCTTCTATTCATATCAGATCCGGCTGTTATACCTTTTCCAACGTTGCAGCAGAAGGTTGCAATGATTGGCTATGCGGTAAAAATGGCCAACCGCTTTGGCATTGACAACCCCAAGGTGGCGCTAATAAGCGCTGTTGAAAAGCCCAATGAATCAATTCCTAATACATTGGTTGATGCAACTATTTGTAAAATGGCAAATAGAGGACAGCTTCCCGAATGTACTATCGATGGGCCGTTGGATGTCTTTTTGGCATGCGATCCGAAGAGCGTTGAGATAAAAGGTGTGCCAACCCCTGTAAACGGCGATGCCGATATCCTTATATTCCCAAGCATCGAAGCATGCAACTCTTTTTATAAGGGGCTGATGCTTTTTGCTGATGGCGAACTTGGTGGCTTCATACAGGGAACTTCGAAGCCGGTTATTATGATGTCGCGTAGCGAGAGCGCTAAATCGAAGCTCTACTGCATTGCAACGGCATCCTTAATGGCAAACTAAAAAACAACATAACTATGGAATGCTATAAAATATTGGCCATTAATCCTGGTTCGACATCAACCAAGATTGCAGTTTTTGCCAATGACGAGAACATCTTTCTAAAAAATATTAAGCACTCGGCCGACGAGTTAAAGCCTTTTGCTACGATTGCCGACCAGTTTTCGTTCCGTAAGGAGGTTATCCTAAAGGAGCTGGGTATTGCAGGAATCGACCTTAAGAGTATTACTGCAGTTGTTGGTAGAGGTGGATTGCTAAAGCCAATAGAGTCGGGTGTGTACGAAGTTAATGAGGCTATGAAAGCCGATTTGCGCAATGGGCTTATGGGCGAGCATGCCAGCAACCTTGGTGGACTTATTGCCGATGATATTGCTAAGGAGCTTGGCGCAAAGGCCTACATCGCCGATCCTGTAGTGGTAGACGAGCTACAGCCTGTTGCCCGTTTTGCAGGTCATCCGCTTTTTAGCCGCATCTCAATTTTCCACGCCCTAAATCAGAAAGCAATTGCTCGTACCTATGCCAAGAGCGTTGGTAAAAACTATGAGGATTTAAACCTTATTATTGCGCACCTTGGTGGCGGAGTATCGGTTGGCGCTCACGAAAAGGGGCGCGTTATCGACGTTAACAATGCGCTCGATGGCGAAGGCCCATTCTCTCCCGAGCGTTCTGGAACGCTTCCTGCCGGTCAGCTGGCAAAGCTTTGCTTTAGCGGCAAGTACACCTACGAGGAGGTTCGTAAGATCATCAACGGAAAGGGTGGACTTGTGGGCTTTACCGGAAGTAACGACGCCTACGAGCTGGAGATGAAAGCTGTAAACGGCGATGCTGAGGCTAAGCTGCTTCAAGATGCCATGTCGTACAACATCGGCAAATGGATTGGAACCATGATTAGCGTGCTTAAGGGGAAGGTTGATGGTATTATTCTTACTGGTGGAATGGCCCACAATCCTTTCATTGTAGACTACGTAAAGGATATGGTTTCGTTTGCCGCTCCTGTTGTGGTTTACCCCGGCGAGGACGAAATGGCTGCGCTGGCCATGAACGGGCTATTCGTACTGAAGAACGAGATTACCCCCAAGGAGTACAAGTAGTATCCTTCACTAGATATTATAAGGTAAAAGGTTGGCAGTGGCCAACCTTTACTTTTTTAGGGGGAACGGGTTGGATTTTTTGCTACTTTCATGGCGGTTTGTAGGCCGCTGCTTAAGTCGAAGCCGCAAAACTTCGGCTAGCGTTGAGTGCTGAGGTAGGCTATGTAGTGCGAGGGATATCCTAATGGATCGAGAACTGAATATTAAAAAGCTAGAAACCCGTTTTTAACCTAAGAAAGATGGATTTTAAGAAGGAGCTAGAGCCCTACATGCAGGGCGTGTACAAAGAGTTTGGCTTTAAGTATACAAAATCAACGAAAGAAGCCATCCTAAAGAAGGGGAATCTGATATTGCGTGTTTTAAATATCTATACAGGATATTATAGAGCAATACACTTCGTGTGCTATGTAGAGTCACCTCTTTTTTGTGAGGTTATGCGTGAAATACTAGGACGTGAAATTGATCAAGATGGAGGGACTCTTATCAGGCTCGATACAGATCATGCCCTAAATGACGAAGGGGGCAAAATTGCTGGCTTTACCCGAGAAATTGTATTCTCCGACGGCTATCCGGTGGAGGATCGGCTTATTGACGAGGATGTGCTGATGGAGTTTGAGCGGCTCTTTACCAAGTTTATGCTGCCCTGGTTCGAGTGTAACTCCACGCTGGCGGGCATCCGCAGCAGCTTCCGCTCGGCACCCGTTAAAACGCAGACATGGAATAACCAGCTCTACACCTTTGATAGCAGCATGGCACCTGGTGGCTTGTTTTTGATGTTCTACATTGACTTTATGGTTGGGCGTCTGCTAAACGATGAGCCCCGAAGCGCCGAAGAGCTGTACCGCGATGAGTATGAAAAGGCGTATTTGGCGGATTATGATGGGCAAATAGATGAGGAGGAAGGAGTTCCTCTCATTAAAACCGAACGCATAAAGCGTCATTTCGATTTACTTCCTACCATGTTATCGCGCTTAGATGCTGTAACACCTGAGCAGTGGGCTGAGTACCGTATACGGCTGGGTGTTGAAATGTAGTATTGTCAATACTGGCATGCCAACAGAGAAAGCGAAGCTGCAGCTTCGCTTTCTCTGTTGGCGTTTTGAAGGTTGAGATTACCCCTAAGGAGTACAAGTAGTATCCTTCGATAGATATTATAAAGGTAAAAGGTTGGCGCTTGCCAACCTTTACTTTTTTATGATGGTGAAGCTTTTTTCAGATCTTTTTGCTGCGCCGAACGGAATTATCCTTCCAAGTGCACTTTTTTGCCAGCGCCAGACGGATTCGTGCTTTCAAGTGCACTTTTTTTACTGTGCTGAACGGATTTAGGCTTCCAAGTCAACTTTTTTGCCATTACAAAGCTGCACGGAGCCTCTAAGTCGACTTTTTAGGGCCAAAATATTTTTTTGGGGGCTCCAAGTTGACTTTTTTGCCGTAATATTTTTTTTTCAAGCCTCCAAGTCGACTTTCTTTGCTCAAAAAATTTTTTTCGGGCTTCCAAGTCGACTTTTTAGGGGAAAAATATTTTTTTGGGGGCTCCAAGTTGACTTTTTTGCCGTAGTATCTTTTTTTCGGGCTTCCAAGTCAGCTTCTTTAGCTCAAACGGTTTATTCTCGAGCCCTCCAGCTGGCTTGTATGCTTGAGCTGGGGCTATTTCGATAGCGCGAGGCCTCCCCATTGCCTGTTGCAATCAGCTTTGGCCCCAGCAAGTCGACCTTATGCCTACGGCGTTGCCGACGACACCGGAATAACCTTACCGTTGAAGTACCTCGCCTGGTTAAGCGCAAAGTCGGCCACGTACTTTCCCATCTCGCTAGGCTCGAGCGGAGCCGTATGGCCGGGGAATGCCATCTTGAACATCTCGGTATTCACTGCTCCAAAGGCTAGGCAGTTGAAGCGGAATCCGCTATCCTTGTACTCCTCGGCAAGGCACTCGGTGAGCACGGCAATGGCGCCCTTGGCCGCGCTATAGGCCGATAGCCCGGCAAACTTGGCGCTTCCCTGAAAGCCCCCCATGCTGCTGATGTTAACGACATGTGCGCTACTGGCGAAGTGCGGTAGCAGCGCCCTAATGAGTATCGAGGGGGCCAGGTAGTTGGTGCTAATAGTTTCCTGGATATCTTCAAGAGAAGTCTCGGCAAACGGCTTATTTACTAGCACTCCTGCATTGTTTATAAGGATATCAACGTTGGAAATAAACGAGAGAATTTGCTTTACGAGCAGCGTCTCTATGCCGTTTAGTACGCCTAAATCGAACGGAACAGGAAAGACTTTTGCCTTAATATTCTCGTGCAGGCAGGCGTTCTTGAGCTGCTTAAGGTTTTCCTCATTTCGGGCGATAGCTACAATGGTGTGGTCGCCAGCGGCGGCAAGGTGCTTGGCAGCCTCGAAGCCTATACCCTTGCTTGCACCTGTAATTACGATGTTCATTGCGTTGGATGTTTTATTCTCTTATACAAAGAAGCGGTCGGAGTGTTTAAAGTTCGTTCTTTATTTTGAGGAATCAAAGAGAAGGGCGAGAGAGTCTGGGATTTCGCTTTTAACTTTCGAGGGTGCCTTGAGTAGAAGTTAGATGAAGTTACAGGAAGTTACATGGAGTTAAAAGAATGCTTGTGTCAGCCTTAGAACTCAGAGTTTTCGATTATAATATGGCAAGAGTTGAGTATAACCCCTTCTTTTAACTTCGTCTAACTCCATCTAACTTCTTCTAACTTCATCTACCAATAGAGTTTGCCGTTTAGCCATTTACGCGGAAGCTGCGGGTAATCATTTATGATGATTTACATGTCGCTTCACTAAATAAAAGTTAACGGCTGAACCTAGGAATAATTTTATTTGTTTAGTTTTGCACTTTCAAGGAAGATGACCTTCCTTTATTGTTGAAATTTAATTTTTTATCGATGAATATTTCAAAAGACGCTGTTGTTTCATTAACCTACCAGCTAACCGTAGATGGTAACGTAATCGAAACTGTTACTGCTGATAGGCCAATGGAATTTATCTTTGGCGCAGGCTACCTTCTTCCAAAGTTCGAAGAGAACGTAAGCGGATTAAAGGTTGGCGATAAGTTTAGCTTTATGCTACCAAGCGACGATGCTTACGGTCCAAAGGTTGATGAGGCTATCGTAGAGCTACCAAAGAATATCTTTGAGGTTGACGGACAAATCGACCCAGAGCTTCTTACCCTTGGCAACCAAGTTCCTATGATGGATGGCGAAGGCCACCGCATGATGGGTACTGTTGTTGAAGTTAAGGACGAGGTTGTAGTTATGGACTTCAACCACATGCTTGCTGGTGCCGATCTAAGCTTTGCTGGTGAGGTTGTTGGCGTTCGCGAGGCTACCGAAGAGGAGCTTTCTCACGGACACGTACACGCAGGTGGCTGCGGAAGCGAGTGTGGTTGCGAAGGCGATTGCAGCACTGGCGAAGGCTGCGGAAGCGGTTGTGGCTGCGAATAACCTTTTTTAAAGATTACATTTTTGCCAATAGCAATTTAGTTTTCTACATTGCACCCGTCAAAAACGAGAAAATGAAGCTATTTAATCTACATCATCATCATCATGCTGCATGCCATCGGGTATGGGTTTGATGATTTATGTAGAATAGCATAAAAAATAGAAACCAACCTGATGTTCAGGTTGGTTTTTTTGTTTATAGCAATGGACCCCTGAGCATCGCCAACAAAAACTACATCACATGCGCAGGTTAAAAATTGCAATCCAGAAGTCAGGTCGTCTTAAAGATGATTCGTTACAGCTGCTTAAAGAGTGCGGCATCAGCTTAGATGGTTCGGCCAACAGCCTTATCATACCAAGCCGAAACTTTCCTGTAGATGTTCTCTATCTACGTAACTCCGACATCCCACAGTACCTCGAAGATGGCGTGGCCGATGTTGCCATTCTTGGCGAAAACACCCTTATTGAGGCTGAGAAAAACATCACAAACGAGCTGTCGTTAGGCTTTTCTAAATGCAGGGTGTCTATCGCCATCCCTAAAGGGCAAACCTACGGTGGAAAGGCCGATTTAAACGGCAAGAAGCTGGCAACCTCGTACCCCAACACCGTAAAGGCATTTCTCACCCAGAATAGTATCGATGCCGAGATTCACGAGATATCGGGGTCGGTAGAGATAGCCCCCAACCTTGGTCTTGCCGATGCCATTTGCGATATCGTTAGCTCCGGGAGCACCCTCTTTACAAATGGGTTGAAGGAGGTAGAGGTGCTCTTCTCTTCTGAAGCCTGTCTGGCATCTTCACCAATTCTGGACCAAGAGGGGCGAGAAATCCTCGAAAAGCTGCTCTTCCGCATCAGGGCCGTACTGGAGGCAAAAAACAAGAAGTACGTGCTTCTGAATGCCCCCAACGAAAAGATTGACGAGATTATCAGCATCCTTCCCGGGATGAAAAGCCCATCCATAATTCCGCTTGCCGAGCCGGGCTGGAGTTCGCTCCACTCCGTAATCGACGAGAGCGAGTTTTGGGAGATTATCGACCAGCTTCGCAATGCTGGTGCCCAAGGTATCCTCATTGTTCCAATCGAAAAAATGATCATCTGATGAAGACCATTAAGTACAAAAGAGGTGCTGACTTCGAGCAGCAGATAGCCCGTCCAACTATGGAAAGGGAAGAACTCGATAGAATTGTAAGAATCATTTTTGATGAGGTGAGGAGAAAGGGCGATGAGGCTATCAGCAAGTACACCTACCACTACGATGGGGTTACAGTAGATACTATCCAAGTGTCGCAGCAGGAGCTGGATATCGCCGATAGTTTGGTAGGTGAGGAACTTAAAAAGGCAATTGCCGTTGCCAAGCAAAATATAGAAACATTTCACGCCAGTCAGGCTAAAGCCTCAAAAAAGGTTGAAACGGTAAGCGGCGTAACCTGCTGGGAGCGTACCGTTGGCATCGAAAAGGTAGGATTGTATATACCGGGAGGTAGTGCACCTCTGTTCTCCTCGGTGCTAATGCTTGCCGTACCTGCAAAGATTGCAGGTTGCAAGGAGATTGTGCTCTGCACGCCGCCTCGTAAGGATGGTACTATCGATCCGGCAATCCTTTATGCTGCAAAGCTCTCGGGTGTTACCAAGGTCTTTAAGGCAGGCGGTATTCAAGCCGTTGCCGGGATGACCTACGGAACCCAATCCATGCCTAAGGTTTACAAAATATTTGGTCCGGGCAACCAGTACGTCACCGCAGCTAAGATGCTTGCCTTTATGGAAGGCGTTGCTATCGACATGCCAGCAGGACCATCGGAAGTAATGGTTGTTGCCGATTTTACGGCTGTCCCTCGTTTTGTGGCTTCCGATTTGCTCTCGCAGGCTGAGCACGGGCAGGACAGCCAGGTTATCTTGGTGGCGATTGACGGGTTGAACCTAAAAGAGGTTGAGAAGGAACTGGAGCTGCAGCTTTCTAGCCTTCCTCGCAAGGCTATTGCCGAGAAAGCATTGGCAAAGTCTAGAATCGTTACCGTTGATAGCGAAATAGAGGCGTTGGAGGTGGCTAACCTTTATGCACCCGAGCACCTAATTGTTTCGGTAAAGAACTACGCCGATTTTGCCCAAAATGTAGTAAATGCGGGCTCGGTATTCCTAGGCAACTATACGCCCGAAAGTGCCGGAGATTATGCTTCGGGAACCAACCACACCTTGCCAACCAACGGCTTTGCAAGAGCCTACAGCGGCATATCACTCGACTCGTTTACCAAGAAAATCTTCTTCCAAGAAATCAGTGAGGCGGGGATTAAGAATCTTGGTCCAACCATCGAAATAATGGCAGAGACGGAGAAGCTAAACGGGCACAAGAATGCGGTTACTCTTCGCCTCGAATACCTGAAGAACAGGTAATGGTAATCGTTATATAAATTTGAAATAAAGCATTTTGAAATGTTTAATCTGAACAACATATTAAGGGAGAATATTAAGAGGCTAAAGCCTTACTCTTCGGCTCGCGACGACTTTTCGGGTGAGGCTAGCGTGTGGATCGATGCCAACGAAAACCCGTTCAATACAGGTGTAAACAGGTATCCCGATCCACACCAAAGGGAGCTAAAGGCATGCCTTGCCCAAATAAAGGGAGTAAAGCCCGAGAATGTTTTCATCGGCAACGGTTCCGACGAAATTATAGACCTACTGTACCGAGTAACCTGCGATCCGGGTAAGGCTAACGCCATTGTTATGCCTCCAACATACGGCATGTATGCCGTTTCTGCCGAGATAAACGATGTCGCAATAACCAAGGTTTTCTTGCGCGAAGACTTTTCGGTGGATGCAGAGGCTGTTTTAGCAGCAGTAAACGAAAATACAAGGCTAATTTTTGTTTGCTCGCCCAATAATCCAACTGGAAACCTAGTGCCAATTGATGTTATAGAAACAATCGCCTCAAATTTTGATGGTCTTGTGGTGGTTGACGAGGCTTACATCGACTTTACCACATCGGAGAGTGCCGTTTCGCTAATAGAGAAGTATCCAAATATCTTCGTTATGCAGACGCTTTCGAAGGCGTGGGGATTGGCGGGCGCCCGTGTAGGCGTTGGCATTGGATCTAAGGACCTCTTGGCGGTTATGGACAAGGTTAAAGCGCCCTACAACGTAAATATCCTTAGCCAGCAGGTTGCGCTTAACAGCCTTAACGATATAGAGGCTTTCAATGCTAAGGTTGATATCATCGTCGAGCAACGCGATTGGCTGAGCGCTGAACTTTCGAAGTTGGACATTGTAGAGAAGGTTTATCCATCGGATGCTAACTTTTTGCTGGTTAAGTTTAAGGATACGGCAAATCTATTTCAATTCTTGCTCGATTGCGGCATCGTTGCCCGCGACAGATCGAAGGAAAAGTGGTGCGAAGGGTGTATCCGCTTAACCGTTGGCACTCCCGATGAGAACGAGATGTTAGTTAAGGCTCTTAACCAATACTTCATTTAGCAATGGCAGATAAGAAAAAAATACTGTTCGTTGATAGGGATGGCACGCTGATTCTCGAGCCCGAAGATTGTCAGGTTGATAGCATCGCTAAGCTGAAGTTCTATCCAAACGCCATTTCGATGATGGCGCGTATCGCCAAGGAGTTGGATTACATGCTGGTGATGGTTACCAATCAGGATGGCTTAGGTACAGCATCGTATCCTCAGAAGGCATTCGATGAGGTACAAGGGCTTATGCTCGAAATTCTTGGTTCTGTTGGCATTGAGTTCGATGCATTTCACGTAGATAGAAGCTTCCCTAACGAGAACTCGCCAAACCGCAAGCCTCGTATTGGCATGCTAACGTCATATTTAAATGGTGAGTATGACATTGAAAACTCATTTGTAATCGGAGATAGGATTACAGATGTAGAAATGGCTAAGAACATCGGATGCAAGGCTATTTGGATAAACGACGGTTCGAATCTGGGAGGCGATGAGATTAGCATTAAGGTACATGCTCTTGCCGAATACGTTGCATTGGAGACGCTTTCGTGGGAGAAGATTTACGAGTTTCTTCGATTTGGTCAGCGAAGGGTTGCTGCAAAGCGCACTACTAGCGAAACTGATATCGACATCGAGCTAAACCTCGACGGAAACGGTCGTGCTTCGATTGATACAGGCATTGGCTTCCTTAACCACATGCTGGAACTCTTTACCAAGCACTCCGGCATCGACCTAAAGTTAACCGTTAAGGGGGATTTGCATGTCGATGAGCACCATTCGGTTGAAGATGCTGCGATTGTCCTTGGCGAAGCATTTACCAAAGCTTTGGGTAATAAGGCGGGAATTGAAAGGTACGCCTTTTATCTTCCGATGGATGAGTCTAGCGCTTCAATTCTTCTCGACTTTGGCGGTAGAACGCATCTTGAGTGGAATGTAAGCTTTAAGCGCGAGAAGATTGGCGATCTGCCAACGGAGCTTATCAAGCACTTCTTTAAGTCGTTTGCCGAAGGGGCTCGCTGCAACCTGCATGTTACCGCGCAGGGCGAAAACGAGCACCACATTGCAGAGGGCATCTTTAAGGGCTTGGCAAAGGCGGTTAAGGATGCAATTCGTCGAGATATTTCGAAGGTTAGCAACGAGATTCCATCAACGAAAGGAGTTGTGTAATGGCAGATTTAGTGATTGTCGATTACGGTGCGGGTAACGTAAAGTCGGTAGAGTTTGCGTTAAACCGATTAGGTGTAAAGCCTATTCTTAGTAGCGACGCAGATGTTGTAGGTAATGCTGAGCGGGTAATATTCCCTGGTGTTGGGAATGCTGAGTTTGTTATGAATGCCTTGAAAGGTAAAGGGCTGGATAATGCTATTAAAAGTCTTAAGGTTCCTGTTTTAGGTATTTGTTTGGGCATGCAGCTTATGTGTACTCGGACTGAAGAGGGAAACGTGGAAGGACTAGCTATCTTCGATACGATTGTAAACAAGTTCCCTGCCAAGGATAAGATTCCCCACATGGGATGGAACAGCATCAAAACAAACGGAAGCCCGATTTTTAAGGGAATTCCCGAAGAATCGTACTTCTACTTTGTGCATAGCTACTATGCTGAGTGTTGCACAAATACTTCATCGGTATGCGATTATATTCTTCCATTTAGCGCATCGCTGGAGAAGGATAACTTCTTTGGCTGCCAGTTTCACCCCGAAAAAAGTGGCGAAATGGGCGAGCGATTGCTAAACAACTTCTTAAAACTGTAGAAAAGATGAGGATAATTCCTGCAATAGATATCATCAACGGGCAATGCGTTAGGCTTACAAAGGGGGCATACGACACCAAAAAGGTGTACAACGAGAATCCTTTAGAGGTAGCCAAAATGTTTGCCGATAAAGGCTTTAAATACCTCCATTTGGTGGACCTAGACGGCGCTAGGCATGGGAAGCCTGTAAACATTGGGGTGTTGGAGCAAATTGCTGCAAAAACATCGCTGGAGGTTGACTATGGAGGGGGCTTGCGTGATGCTGCAAGTGTGGAGTTGGCGCTAAATGCTGGTGCGGCTGCCATTACTGCTGGAAGTATTGCTGCAAAGAACCAGCCTGAGGTGCTATACTGGCTCGAACGATGGGGTGCTGAGAGGATAATCATCGGTGCCGATACCATTAACGGCATGGTTGCCGTAAACGGTTGGCAAAACGTAGAAAGCATTGAATTGGTAGAATTTATATCCGACTACCTACACAAAGGCGCCAAGCGTTTTATCTGTACCGATGTAAGCAAGGATGGGATGCTTTCGGGTAGCGCAGTGGGGCTTTACGGCGATTTGCTGAGCAAGTTTCCCGGAATAGAGCTGATTGCCAGCGGTGGTGTAACCTCTATCGATGAGGTAAGGCAGCTAAAGGCAATGGGGCTCTGGGGGGCTATTATTGGCAAGGCTATCTACGAGAATAGGATTAACATTAACGAGCTGGCAAAGGAGGTGTAGAAATGCTATCAAAACGAATTATACCCTGCCTGGATATTAAGGATGGGAGAACCGTAAAAGGCACAAACTTCCTTAACCTTCGCGATGCCGGCGACCCTGTTGATCTTGCAGATTTGTATGCCAAGGAGGGTGCCGACGAATTGGTGTTCCTCGATATTACTGCTACGCACGAGGGCAGAAAGACCTTTGCCGAGCTGGTGCAGCGTATTGCCGAGCGCATAAACATTCCGTTTACCGTTGGCGGTGGCATTAGCACCGTGGACGATGTGCAGCTGCTGCTACGTAATGGAGCCGACAAGGTATCGATTAACTCGGCGGCGGTTCGTAATCCGCAGCTTATTGCCGATTTGGCGGCAAAGTTCGGTAGCCAGTGCGTTGTTGTAGCCATCGATGCCAAGTGTATTGATGGTAAGTGGGTGGTGCACCTAAACGGAGGTCGGATTCCAACCGAATTGGAGCTCTTCGCTTGGGCAAAACGTGCCCAGGAGTTGGGCGCTGGCGAAATCCTCTTTACCTCGATGGATCACGATGGTGTACATGAAGGCTATGCCAACGAAACGCTTGCAGAGCTCTCTGAAATGCTCTCGATCCCTGTAATAGCCTCGGGTGGTGCGGGAAACATGATGGATTTCTACGATACCTTCACCAAGGGTAAGGCTGATGCGGCGCTTGCGGCAGGCGTCTTCCACTTCGGCGAGATTCGCATCCCGGGCTTAAAGCAGTTTCTGAAGGATAAGGGAATAGCGGTGAGGGTTTAAAGAAGTTATTCGGAAGTTAAACGGAAGTTATACTGTAGTTAAACGGAAGAAGTACAAGCCCTGAAGGGGCGTAATCATAAAGGCTAGCCTGTTAGGGTTGGGCGGAAAAAGTGAGGAAGTTATCAACTCCTTCTCTAAAATCTAACTACTAACGTCTAACATCTTTTTCAATAAACGTGTTAAAACAAAAACTAATGAATATCGATTTCGAAAAGCAAGGCGGCCTTGTGCCTGCCATTATACAGGATGCAGCAACGGGAAAAGTGCTGATGTTGGGCTACATGAACGAGGAGGCCTACCGAAAAACGCTGGAGCTAAAGCGGGTCACCTTCTTCAGCCGTAGCAAGAACAGGCTATGGACAAAAGGTGAGGAGAGCGGTAACTTTCTCAACCTTGTTGATATTGCCTCCGACTGCGATAGCGATGCCCTGCTGGTAAAGGCAGAGCCTATGGGACCAACCTGTCATACTGGTTCGGATACCTGCTGGAACGAGGTGAACGCTCCTCGTAACCTCGAATTTCTTTACGAGCTCGAGGCGGTAGTCAACCAGCGTAAGCGCGATATGGATGTTGCGACGTCGTATACGGCGAAGCTTTTCCAAAAGGGCATCAACAAGATTGCCCAAAAGGTGGGCGAGGAGGCTGTTGAGCTGGTTATAGAGGCAAAGGACGACAATCGCGAGCTGTTCCTCAACGAGGCTGCCGATCTGATGTTTCATACAACCGTGCTGCTTGCCGCAAAAGGCTACTCGTGGGACGATGTAATGGCAATCCTTAAGGAAAGGCATAAGTAGGGAGCATCTGTTGTTTTCGTGGGAAGATATTGCATACATTTACGTAAACTCAAAAAGTTCGGGTATGAATCAGCTCTCAGGAAAAGTTGTGGTGGTTACAGGTGCCGCAAATGGCATCGGCAGGTCGATTGCCCTTCAGTTTTCGAGCTTAGGGGCAATCGTTTTCCTTGCCGATATCGACGAAAAGCGGGGAGAAGAGCTCGAAAAGAGCATCCGCGAGGGCGGAGGCGAAGCCTACTATATTGCCACCGACGTTAGCATCCCTGTATCAATAGAATCGCTTTTCGAGATAATTGACAGCTACCATAAGCCTGTCAATATCCTAATCAACAACGCGGGTATCTCGGAGTGGAAGTCGCCGTTTGAGCTGAGCCTCGAAAACTGGGACCGCATCATTAATACCAACTTGCGCAGCGTCTTCCTCTGCTCGCGCGAGGCGGCCGCACGTATGCCCGAGGGAAGCGCCATCGTTAACATCGCATCTACCCGAGCTATGATGTCGGAGCCCAACTCCGAGGCCTACGCTGCCTCCAAAGGCGGCATTGTGGCGCTTACCCACGCCATGGCGGCATCGCTGGCTACAAAGCGCATTCAGGTAAACTGCATTAGCCCCGGATGGATTGAGGTTGAAGACTACGCCGGGCTTCGTAAAATAGACCATACCCAGCACTTCTCTCAGCGCGTCGGCACGCCCGACGATGTTGCCCGTGCCTGCATCTTCCTGAGCGATCCGGCCAACAACTTCATCTCGGGAGAGAATCTGGTTATCGACGGCGGTATGACACGTAGAATGAAGTACGAGGAGTAGAAAGGCGGTATAGCTTGCTTAAGCATATTCGAAGGGCTCCCTTAAGCATTGCTTTTGCTTGAGGGAGGTTTCTTTTACCGCAACCGTCCTAGCGATAGCCTAAAGAGGTATCCGCTGTACGTTCGGGCGCCATTCAGGTTGCCGAAGCCTGCAACTCCAAGTCCAAGCCATCGGGTAGGCTTAAACATAATGCTTACCTCTAGCGGTACCGATAGCGCCGTAAATTGATCCTTCTCGTAGTAGTCGATCGTCCCAAAAAAGGTTGACTCCGACCTCAGAAATGCTCCCCGCTTGATGCCCGTTGTAACGCCTAATCCCACCGAGCCCTGTAGCTGAAGGAACTTGTTGGAAATACCCTTGCCAATGGTAGCGTCGATGCTGGTGTACTTCTCGTAGGGCAGCGGACCGTAGGTGATTAGGAAACTGGATGTTTCCTCGTTTCGGGTAAGCTTAACCGTGTAGAAGAACCTTCGGTCGGCCATGCTTAGGCCAAAGCCGTACATGTCGCAGCTTACCCCCTTGGTGCTGTTGGTCTGGCCAATGCTGGCATCGAACTATACGCGGTATTTTTTCGAGGAATCGGTATCGCTAGCCGATGCGGTGACGAACAGTATCAGTAATCCTATTGCTATACCTAATCGTTTCATGACTTCGCTTATTTGTTACGTAACAATCCTTTTTACGAGTTTTAGTAGAGCATTGTTTGCGGCATTGGCTTGAGAATCATTTCTATCCTAAAAGAAGGAAGGCGGTGTGAAAAAGCAGCTCATTAACCCGAAATATTTGTTCGAAACAGAATTTAAGCTAATTTAGGGGCAGGTTCTTTGAAAGATGGGCAAAAATGGTTGGCATCGGTTGCTGGGAGCAAAACTCCGCCGTCGTTGATTGCACAGCTTGGCTGGGAGCAAAACTCCGCCGTCGTTGATCGCACAGCTTGGCTGGGAGCAAAACTCCGCCGTCGTTGATCGCGCAGCTTGGCTGGGAGCAAAACTCCGTCGTCGTTGATCGCGCAGCTCGGTTGGAAGTAAAACTCCGCCGTCGTTGATCGCGCAGCTCGGCTGGGAGCAAAACTCCGCCGTCGTTAAACGTACAGCTTGGCTGGGAGCAAAACGACGGATACGAATCGATTGCCGACCTGAATTTTTTTGATTGTACTAGAGAGCAGCTGCCTTTCAATAAATAAAAATTCAGTACAATGAAAATGATTATAGCATTATCAAAGAGACTTATCGATTCACTCGTTGGATACGGTAAGGAGATTATCGGTTATTTCGAAACCTCCGAGATACCCGAATTGCTAACCGCCAAGCCTTTTATTAGGGTGAAGGAATCGTACACCCTCATGGTGCAGGGGTACATGAAGGCGCGTAAGAATGCGTACACCGAGCTGCTGTTTAGCCTCGATGCACAGCGCGATAGCGCCTACCGTATTTTCCGTACCGTTGTACAGGGCTTAATGTACTCCGAGGTGCCTGCCGAGGCTGCCGCTGCGCAGCGGCTAAACGTGCTCTTCGAGCAGTACGGAGCCGAGTTTCTCGACTTGTCGTACGTTAAGGAGACGGCACAGCTCTCCAAGTTTATTTTGGAGATGCAGAAGCCCGAGAACGCAGCCGACATTGCTACCCTAAAGCAGGAACCGAAGATGGCCAAGCTCGTGAATGCCGCCAAGAAATTCGACGACACCTATACGCTTGGCGTGGAGGATAAGGCTGCCCTTGCGGCCTACGACTCGGCTTCGGTGGCCCGTAGGGAGTTCGAGGCCGACCTGCGCAAGCTCATGGTTTACGTGGAGGTGATGATGGATGCAAACGACCCCAAGTGGGTGGCCCTTTGCCAGAAGATCGAGGCCTTCAACATCAAGTTTGAGCAGAACGAGGCCAAGACGAAGAACGAAGCCAACAAGGAAGACGCCCCAAAGGCGTAGCCTTTTTTTGCAGAAGCAATAATTTCGAATCGTAATCTTTCAAAGAAACGGTTCCTACAACGGGTAGGAGCAAATAGTACGAAGGGGCGCCAACGGAGGTTGGTGCTCCTTTTTTTGATCACGGATTAGATGGATTATGCGGATTGCACGGAAGTAGAGCCGCCATTAATCGCAGCTTTGGCTCAGCGTAGCCGGCTAAGAAGGCGAAAAAACATTTTTTTTCTGTTAAATACTAATCGTTAAGCCCGAATCTTGTTTACTCCAAGGTCTTTCAATTGAACTTTTTTTTGTACCATTGTTTATATACTGCACCTGATGAACAGGTCGTAAAACAGAAAGCTATTGTAGTATTTCTACATAATGAAACAATTAAAAAACTCAAAAGAATGAAACGTAAAGCAACCGCCAAATGGAATGGCAACGGATTAGAAGGTAAAGGCGCATTAACCTCTACAAGTGGAGTCTTAAGTAACACCCCTTACGGCTTCGCGGCACGCTTTAAGGATGAAGAGGGTAAATCGGGAACCAACCCCGAGGAGCTAATTGCTGCAGCACATGCGGGCTGCTTTACCATGGCCCTAAGCTTTCAGATTGCGGGTGCCGGGTTTACTGCCGACGAGCTGGTAACCGATGCGGTTGTTAGCTTAGATCAGGGAGAGGGCGGCTTTAGCATAACCGGAATTACCCTAAAGCTTACCGGAAAGGTTTCGGGCATGAGCGAGGAGAAGTTCGTAGAGCTGGCAAACGCAGCTAAGGCGGGTTGCCCCATCTCTAGAGCGTTGAGCGCAGTGCCAATTACCCTCGAGGCAAAATTTATTAAGTAAGTTTAGGGTTAGATATTTAAAAAAAGCGTAGGCAGTGCCTACGCTTTTTTTTTCGGGAACTTAGCCCGTATACATTTACGGCTGAAGGCCGATTAGCGGCGCTACTGGTTGGCCAGCTCCCAAACAAGGTAGTAGGCAAAGGTGGCTATGCGCTCCAAACGCTTAAAGTTGATCTTATCGACTTCGTCAGAAGGCTGATGGTAGTCGGGATGCATGCCTGTGGTAATGGCAACTGCAGGAATGTTTTTTTCGGTGAACGAGGCATGGTCGGAACCGTTTCTCCAAAGCTCCTTATCGCGCGAATTAAACTCTACGGATAAGTCAATTTTAGCCAATTTTGCAGCAATGTCAATGTTCTTTTGTAATGCCAATGAGTCTACCAAAGGGATGGTGTAGGCGTACATGTCCCATTCGGTATGCTCCGAGTCGGTTCTGCCAACCATATCGAGGTTAACGTCAGCCTTAATTCTATCGAGCGGTACTATGGGGAGTTCCATTATTGCTTTTGATCCAAGTAGCCCTGCTTCTTCACCTGAAAATGCCGTAAAAACAATGGTTCGTTGTGGCCGAAATCCCTGCTTTTGGGCCTCGCCAAATAGTCGGGCAACCTCCATTATGGCCGAGGTTCCGGAGCCGTTGTCGTCGGCGCCATTGCAGATGGTATCCGCCTTGGCGCCCTCATTCTTTTTCGTACGAAGAATTCCGATATGGTCGAAATGGGCGCTCACAAAGATTACCTCATCCTTTTTGCTTGTTCCCTCAATTTTGGCAACAACGTTGGCCACTTTGCGGAAGCGGAGCCTGTCCGGAACAGCTGTCCCGTTAACTTCAATAGACCTCCCAACTTTGGTAGTATTGCTCGCTGTGCCAATAGCAATAGTTGTATCGCTGAACAGGCTTTTTAGCACTTGCTCGTTCGAGATAAATAGGGTGATGCCCGGATTCCTTTTAACGAATGAAAGAGCATGAGTGTAGCACGTATTCTTATTAAGCGGAATAGTCTCTTTGTAGTAGCCCATCAGTAGTGTGTCGCCTTTTTCGTTAACCAATGCGCCTTGCGAGAATTGGAGGGTCATCCGATCCTTATTGTATGCTTTCTGCTGCTCCTTGCTCAGCACTAGCATGTAGCTTTTGATGGAAGGTTGCTCGCTGATGCTTCTGCTTACTTGGGCAATTCCATCATCGAGTGTGGTAGAGGGAATAACCTTTAGGAAATTTGTTTTAATGCTGTCGATATTCCCTAAAAAGGGGGTGAAGCATTGGTTGTGTATTTTCTGTGCCGATACAATATGCATATCGGTATAGGGCGAAATCGAATGGTTAGCTTCTTTTATTAGAATCTTATAGTCGGTCGGAAATCTGTAGTTAACTAGGTAGAATGGGTGGTAAAAGGGATTGTCGCTTTTGTTGGATGCCCCCTCAAGCCCATACCGCATAAAGGACTTGGCGATAAAGTTGGCGGCAACCACTTGCTCTGGGCTACCTGATGCACGCCCTTTTAGGCTGTCGGATGCAAGAAATGTTAGCGTTTTTTTAAGGCTATCGGCCGATGCCTTCTGCTTAAGTGGGACGGATTGTGAATGCGCTGAAAGGGCTAATAAGCTGCATAGAGCCACGATTATTCTTTTTTTCATCTGAATAAAATTGTTTTTAAAGGTTAGATGTTACCCGCATAACAAGGCTTTATTCATACCTGTTTGCGACTGCTAGTCATGCGGGTTTCATAAGCATACTTTATTAGATTACGTTTGATGTTTCGAATAGCTATAGCAGAAGCATTCTGGAATGTAGGAAGTACGATATTTCGGATTGCCTATTTAATAGTTATTCAAAACTAAAAGTATGCAAAATTTTGGCATTCCCTAAAGCATTCGAATTTTTTTCAAAAGAAGCAGCTTCAAATGCGAGGAGCGGTTTCCAGAGCGCAATTAAACGTATAAGCGTAGTTAGCCAGCCCATATTGGAGGCTATCACTTATGGGCACAACCATTTTGATGCGGATAACCCCCTCCGTACAATCCCTAAATCCGAATAATCCGTGATTCAGCCTTTCAATGGCCGTAAAAGCTTATGCATAAAAAGCTATATTTAGCGGTTGTTTCTCACCTAAAAACATCAGCAACTATGATGAAACAAAGGATCGCAAAGGTTGCCCAAGCGCTGGTAAATGCAGCGAAGGGAAATCCAATGGAGTGTATTCTGGCTGCAGTAGCCGTTGGAATTGGGATTACAAGCATCTACACAACGAGGTACGGAGAGTACCGAACGTTCTACTATCCGATGCTTTTTCTGCTAACCAACATCGCCAATAAGCTTACCGTTAACCATCCGAGTCGATGGGCGTACTATGCGGTATCGTTGCTTTCGCTGGCCGCTTTTGTCCTTTTCAACGTCGAGCCCAGCGGCAGCTACTACGTTGTAGCGATGGGATGCGTAACGCTGGCGTACCTCTCGTTTCCGCTTTACCGCGACAACGAGCGCTTTGCCGAGAACGTGCTCAACAACGCTGTTGCGCTACTATTCGCTGGCTTCGTAGCCGGGGTGGTATTCCTGCTAACCGTATCGGTAAAGCTGAGCCTACACTACCTTTTCGACCTGCAAAGCAGCGGGAAGGATATCGAGAGTATTGCAGTGCTTATTTGGCTCGGGTTTTTCCCAATCCTGTTCCTCGCCTTCAACGACAATAGCCTAAGGCTTACGCTTAAGAATAGGTTTACCGAGATACTCTTTAACTACATCCTTACGCCGGCCATTATTGTCTACATGCTGATATTCTACGCCTACTTCGTTAAGGTGGCGCTTCAGTGGGAGCTGCCTAAGGGAAATGTGGCCTACATGGTGTTCGGATTCGGGATTGCCGCCTACCTGCTCAAAATGGTTTCGTACCTGCTGTCGAAGGATTACTTCGGATGGCTGTACCGTAACCTTTCGTACTTTGTGCTGCCCGCCTTGGTGCTCTTTTGGATTGGAACGATATACCGCGTAAACGAGTACGGCTTTACCGAAGATCGCATCTACCTGCTGATTGGCGGAGCCTTTTTAACCGTGACCTCGCTGGTGCTTATCAGCAACAAGCTGGGCCGCTACCTGTACCTCTCGCTTGGGGTAATCGTGGTGCTATCTGCGTTTACCTACATTCCATTTATGTCGGCAAAAACGTTGGGCATAAAGTCGCAGCAGCACCGATTCGAGAAGGCACTTGCTACGCTAGGCTATACCAAACTCGATGGCTCGGTAAGGTTTAAGCCGCTTGCCAATACGCCCCAAAACCGAGAGGTTATTGGCACGCTAACCTCTTCGTTCCGCTACATCAGCAACAACGCCGATAAGGATTACACCGCAAAGCACCTAGGGGTAAAGGACACGTACCAACTCGAAGATATCATTACCTCGGCAAACTACGCCATGGCTAACGAATCATCCGATCGTAGCTATCGGGTAAGCTCGCTGGTGAACCCAAAGTCCGCATTAGATATTCAAGGCTATAGGACTATGGTAATCCTTAAAGCATACTCCAAAAATGGGGATTACTACCAAGACAATGGAGTAAAGTTGGAAATCTACCACAACAGTAAGGTAGTCTTTACCGCCAATAAAGACTCGCTGCTTAAGGCGCAGCTCGCCAAAGCAGGCGTTAGCCTTCGCGATGCCCAGGAGGATGGTACGCAGCTAACCGAACAGCAGCAACGACTCCTCTACCAGATAGAAATACCCGGAGGGGTAGCCTTAGTAAACCGCTACAACGTTAGCGAAGACCCATATAAGGTGGAGGACGTTGAGTTGTACGGTATTCTGTTGCGATAACTTCACATTGTCGGAATCACGGATTGGATGGATTTCGCGGATTGCACGGAGATCATTGTTATATGAAAGAGGCGTTGCAGTGCAACGCCTCTACTGTTTTTCTCCTTTTATTGCTGCTACAAGCGGCTGATTTTTTGTTCTGAAACAGCCTTACAACCAACAGTAAATAGGTTTATTTTGAATGAAGTTAATAATTGTATACTTTAGGAACAGTACATTGATAGTACAGTTGAACTATTTGTTGAAATACCAATCTAAATAGACATCTATGAATAAAAACAAGTTTCTTTTATTGCTTCTAGTCATTTTAGCATTTGAAAATTGTATTGCTCAAAATTTGAAAATATTTCATACTCACGAGTTATTAAATATCGCAAGAGTAAAAGGGGTTGATTCTGCATTAGCAATTGCTGTGAAATTCCCAGTTTATTTTATTGATGAACCTGTTGCTGATAGTTTGGTCGCTATGACTCTAGATGCTGATGTTTCCTATTTGCAGGAAAATTTTCTTTGTGATTATGCTGTTTCAATGGGCAATCCAACTAAAGTAAATGATGCCATGCTAGTATATCTCGAAAAGAGAAACAAGCAGATAAAAACGTATAAACCAGATGAGAATTTCGGATTGCCTTCAACCTCAAGATGGATTTTGGGGGCTTTTATGCGCATTACTGATTCTAAATTGGAAAAATTATTGATTGAATGTTACGAAGAATGGGCAAAAAAATCCTTAGAATATCTTGAATCGTACAAAAGGGGAAAGACAATGAGAAGTGACAGAAATAGCTACAATCTTAAGCGTCCATATATGGATTGCAATGCTAACTGCTGTTTAGTTCTTCTGGCATTGAAAAGCATAGGAAGTCCTTACTTTGATAAGTCAAAACTAGATCGACATAACGAAGTTTTAACTTATAAGGAAGAGAGGCCTCTTGGAATCACTTTTTCTACACGAACGGCAGAATTCATGGGTGGTTTACAATTAGCAGCCATTCGACTAAAAAAAAACTATAGGTCGTTAGTTGATCCCGAACTATCCCTTGACAGTATACTTCAAATTTTTACGCATTATCAAAATAACACTGATAAAGAGTGCTGGAGTTTACTTTTACATAATGGCTCTATTGGTTTCATTGATACAGGTTGCTATTACGGAGAACTTAATGGTGGTGGTTCAATATTTAGAATAGAACTTCATAAAAAAGTACTTTTAATATATTCTTTAGTGGAATGGGTATCGCTAATTAACTAGTTAATTATAAAACTAAGCGTTGGGGCAACTGCGGGTTTTTATGACCGCTGTGCATTATGGTCGATGGTCGTGATAAACCACGCTAATCCTTTAATCAGAATAATTAGCAACTCTTCTGTTATTGTATCATCATGAATTCCTCTTCCATCAGCTAATCATCTATAACAATAGGCAAAGGGGTAGATTGTGGCTGTGTTAAAACCCTATTTTTGCTATATTTGCCGCTTGCCAATTAATTTAAGAGAAAAATTAAAGTTTTATGGAAATCCCAGCAAAGTACAATCCTGTAGAGACAGAGGACAAATGGTACAGGTACTGGATGGATAAGGGCTTCTTCCGTTCGGTTCCAGATGAGCGCGAGCCTTACACCGTCGTCATTCCTCCACCAAACGTCACCGGCGTGCTGCACATGGGGCACATGCTTAACAATACCATTCAGGATGTACTGGTCCGTCGCGCCCGCATGATGGGCAAGAACGCGTGCTGGGTTCCAGGAACCGACCATGCCTCTATTGCAACCGAGGCAAAGGTGGTGGCTAAGCTTCGTGCAGAGGGCATCGAGAAGTCGAGCCTTACCCGCGAAAAGTTCCTAGAGCATGCTTGGGAGTGGAAGGAGAAGCACGGGGGCATCATCCTCGAGCAGCTTAAGAAACTGGGCGCATCGTGCGATTGGGATCGTACCCGCTTTACCATGGACCCAAAACTTTCGGAAAGTGTTCTAAAGGTATTCGTAGACCTATATAATAAGGGGCTTATTTACCGCGGCGTTCGCATGGTAAACTGGGACCCATCGGCGCAAACCGCGCTATCCGACGAGGAGGTAATCTACAAGGAGGTTCAAAGCAAGCTGTACTACCTACGCTACTTCGTAGAGGGCGAGGATAAGTACATCGTTGTGGCAACCACCCGTCCGGAGACCATCCTTGGCGATACCGCCGTATGCGTTAACCCCAACGACCCTCGCTTTACCTCGCTTAAGGGTAAGAAGGTGATTGTTCCGCTGGTAAACCGTGCGGTGCCCATCATCGAAGACGAGTATGTAGATATGGAGTTTGGTACAGGTGCGCTTAAGGTAACGCCTGCACACGACGTAAACGACTACATGCTGGGCGAGAAGTTCAACCTAGAGGTTATTGATATCTTCAACGATAACGGAACCATCAACGAGAAGGGCATCCTTTACGTTGGTCAGGATCGCTTCGACGTTCGTAAGCAGATTTCCATCGACCTAGAGGCTGCCGGACTAATGGAGAAGGTGGAGGACTACACCAACAAGGTGGGCTACTCCGAGCGTACCGATGCGGTTATCGAGCCAAAGCTTTCGATGCAGTGGTTCCTAAAGATGGAGCAGCTTTCGAAGCCTGCACTTGATGCCGTAATGAACGACGAGATTGTGCTTCACCCTGCGAAGTTCAAGAACACCTACCGCCACTGGATGGAGAACGTGAAGGACTGGTGCGTATCGCGTCAGCTTTGGTGGGGACACCGTATTCCTGCCTACTACCTTCCACAGGGTGGATATGTAGTTGCTGAAACTGAGGCTGAGGCATTAGAGCTGGCTAAGGCTAAGAGTGGCAACGCCAACCTAACCATGGCCGATCTTCGTCAGGACGAGGATGTACTCGACACCTGGTTCTCGTCATGGCTATGGCCAATTTCGGTATTCGACGGGTTGACCGATCCAGAGAATGCCGATATCAAGTACTACTACCCAACCAACGACCTTGTAACCGCGCCAGAGATCCTATTCTTCTGGGTAGCCCGTATGATTATTGCAGGCTACGAGTGGGAGGGTAAGATGCCATTCAAGAACGTGTACCTAACCGGTATCGTTCGCGATAAGCTAGGCCGCAAGATGTCGAAGTCGTTGGGTAACTCGCCCGATCCGCTCGATCTTATTGCAAAATATGGAGCCGATGGCGTTCGCCTAGGTATGCTGCTATCGTCGCCAGCGGGTAACGACCTGCCATACGACGATTCGATGCCAGAGCAAGGACGTAACTTCGGAAACAAGATATGGAACGCGTTCCGCCTTGTACAGGGATGGAATGTAGACGCCAACATCGCTCAGCCAGAATCTGCAAAGGTTACCGTAGAGTGGTTCAACAGCATGCTTAACCGCAGCATCAAGGAGATCGACGAGCAGTTTGCCAGCTTCCGCATCTCTGAGGCGCTGATGCAGGTGTACAAGCTATTCTGGGACGAGTTCTCGGCTTGGTATCTGGAGCTGGTTAAGCCAGCATACGGTTCGCCAATCGATGCAAAGACCTACGAGGCTACGCTCGAGATCTTCGATAAGATGCTTAAGCTGCTTCATCCGTTTATGCCGTTCATCACCGAGGAGATTTGGCATTACCTGGCAGAGCGTAAGGATGGCGAGAGCATCATGATGGCACAGATGCCTACCGTTGGCGAGTACAACGAGCAGCTAATTGCCGATGTTGAATTTGCCAAGGAGGTGATTGCCAACCTGCGTACCATCCGCAAGGATAAGAACATTCCACAAAAGGATAGCCTTGAACTGTTTTACAACGGTGAGATGAACCCTGCGGTTATCAGCCTAATCGTTAAGCTGGGCAACCTAACCGAGGTAAAGGCTACCGACGTTAAGGTTGATGGCGCATCGTCGTTCCTTGTAAAGACCACCGAGTTCTTTGTGCCGCTAGGCGATAAGCTCGACGTGGAGGAGGAGCTAAAGAAGCTAACCGCCGAGCTCGACTACACCAAGGGCTTCCTTAATTCGGTAATGAAGAAGCTCTCGAACGAGAAGTTCGTGAACAGCGCACCCGAAGCGGTGGTAAACGGCGAGCGCAAGAAGCAAGCCGATGCCGAGGCTAAGATTGCCGCACTAGAAGCACAAATCGCGCAGCTGAAGTAAGCGATTTTACTAATATCTACTCGAAATCCCCCGGACGTGTACGTTTGGGGGATTTTTGTTTAACGTTGATATGGTGTAAGCATTGAATGTTTGGTATACGGGTTTATTCGTTTAGCATAAGGTACAATCAGCGCGATTCCCCTCCTTTTTAAGGAGGGGTGCCCGAAGGGCGGGGTGGTTATGTCTGCTTAATAGTTACAGCAATAGCCTAATTGTGATTATTCATCCACAACCACCCCCGGCTCCGCCGACCCCTCCTTGAAAAGGAGGGGAGTACGCTCTGTGCATCCTTTGCGTATAGCATTAACCTCTTATATCGAATTCATGCGGTATTGCATTACGTTCTATTGAATAGGCAGACTCTGTAACAGCAACGAAATTGACTGTGACCGAACCGAAATCAAGCTTGGCGGTTCCGCAATGACATGTGGCGGTAGCGAAATGAAGCATGACTGCTCCGAAATCAACATTGGCGCCTCCGAAATGAAGCTTGATCATGACGCAATGACATGTGACGCTGACGCAATGACATGTGACGGCAACGAAATGAAACTTGGCGGTTCCGAAATCAACATTGACGCCTCCGAAATGAAGCTTGACCATGACGCAATGACATGTGGCGCTGACGCAATGACATGTGGCGGCAAAGAAATGAAGCTTGGCGGTTCCGAAATAAACATTGGCGCCTCCGAAATGAAGCTTGGCGGTTCCGAAATCGACATTGACATCGACGAAATGAAGCTTGACCATGAAGAAATGAAGTGTGACGCTTCCGAAATCGGTATCGGCAGTAAAGAAATCTCGACTGGCATTGATGAAATCGTGCTTGGCTGAGCCGAAATCGGGTTTGGCGCTTCTGAAATTAAGCTTGACATAGACGAAATCGGGCTCTATAACGCTTTTTGACGGTAGGTTCTACTTCACACCCGCTATTCAACCGCTTCGCGGTTGTTGTCGTATGGTGCATAATTCCCCCGCATTGCATGCGGGGCTATTCGTATTCAATCCTTTCAGGATTATATCTCAGCAACCGATGTGTTGCATAAATTGAAGGTAGGAATAAGGCATACACCCCTTTGCTGCTACCAGAAGCCCTTAAGGGCTTCAATGTGATTAGCCCCGAGTGAAACTCGGGGGAGATAGGATTAGGGGAATAAACAACCACGTAGTGGTTGAATGGAGCCATCAGCGAGCTGTAATAGCAGCTGCTATTACCCATTCTATTCGTTATAGGGCCTGAAATCAGCATCAAATCACCAGGTCGTATCCTACGAAAAGCGGCATAACCGACTCTTTGGATGGCGTATTGTCCTTTAGCCGTTAATAAGTACTAAGCACTCCTATATAGATTTTAATGGGAGAACAACGGGATGCGTTTTCAGCATACCTTCGCAAGCTTTTTTCGAAAATAGAATCCTGCAGCAACGCGCCACATTTTGGAAATCGATATATATGAGTTCTCAGAAAAATCACGGTATTAAGCTTTCCCTTTCCGGCTTAATAATTACGTTGGGTATTGTTTATGGCGACATCGGAACATCGCCGCTGTACACCTTTAAGGCCATTACAAGCGGCTTGACGGTTCTAAAGCCCGAGTACATCTACGGGGCAATATCGCTGGTAATTTGGACGCTTACGGTATTAACCACGATTAAGTACGTAACCTTTACGCTAAAGGCCGACAACAAGGGCGAAGGCGGCATCTTTTCGCTGTTTGCGCTTATTCGTCGTAGGGTGCCAAAAGCCTACCTGCTGGCGCTTATTGGCGGCAGCGCGCTTTTGGCCGATGGCATCATTACCCCTGCGATTACCGTTACCACGGCGGTCGAAGGGCTTTCGGTGGTCAACGATAAGCTGCCCGTAATTCCAATCGTGATCGGGATTATTACCGCGCTGTTCATGCTGCAGCAGTTTGGCACCAAGTTTCTGGGCAAGTCGTTTGGCCCAATCATGTTCTGCTGGTTTATGATGCTGGCCGTACTGGGCGTGAGCCAAATCGTTCAGCATCCATCCGTTCTAAAGTCAATAAACCCCTACTACGGCTATATTCTGCTTCGCGACTATCCGGGAGCAATCCTACTAATGGGGGCGGTATTCCTGGCAACCACCGGAGCCGAGGCGCTCTACTCCGATATGGGGCACGTAGGGGTAAAGAACATCCGCTGGTCGTGGCTATTTGTCAAGGTTACGCTGATCCTAAACTACATGGGGCAGGGTGCTTGGGTTTTGGAGCATCCCGAGAGCTTTAATAAGGTTTCGAGCATCTTTTACTCGCTAATGCCCAGCTGGTTTATCATCCCGGGTATCATCATGTCTACTTCGGCGGCCGTAATTGCCAGTCAGGCGTTGATTAGCGGCTCGTTTACGCTGATCAGCGAGGCCATGTCGCTCCGCTTTTGGCCGCGCCAGAAGCTGCGCTACCCCTCGGATGTTAAGGGGCAGGTGTACGTTCCATCCATCAACTGGATGCTGTGGGCGTTCTGCCTGTTTGTGGTGGTATACTTCGGCAGCTCCAGCCGCATGGAGGCCGCCTACGGGTTGGCCATAACCATCACGATGCTTTCGACAACGATTCTGATGTCGATGTGGCTTCGCTTCAAAAAGGCAAATCCGCTCTTCATTGGCCTATTCCTGTTCGTTTTCCTATCGATTGAGGGCGTATTCCTTTTTGCCAACGTAACCAAGTTTATGCATGGCGGATGGTTCTCGGTGGTTATGGCGTTGGTCTTTATTACCATCATGTACGTGTGGTTTAACGGGCGCAAGATTAAGAACAGCTTCCTGTTGTTTATCAAGATAAAGCAGTACATCCCGCTGCTTCACGATATCTCGTTGGATAAAACCATCCCCAAGTATGCAACCCATTTGGTTTACATCACTAAGGCAAATAATACCGATGAAATCGAATCGAAGATCATCTACTCGATCATCAACAAGCAGCCTAAGCGTGCCGACGTTTACTGGCTCCTACATGTCGATGTGCTCGACGAGCCGGATGTTTTCGAGTATAAGGTAACCACGTTCGACGAGGGTAAGATCTACAAGGTCGATCTTCGACTCGGATTTAAGGTTGAGCCCAAGATTGGCATCTACTTCCGCCAGGTGATCGAGGATATGGTTAAGAATAACGAGGTGGACATTATCAGCCGATACCAGTCGCTCCGCAACCACGACATTATGGGCGACTTTAAGTACGTGTTTATCGACCGTATTGTTAACAACGACCACGACTTTACGACCCATCAGAAGTTTGTTATGCAAATTTACAGCGTGCTCCGCAAGATGAGCATTCCGGATTGGAAGGCGCTCGGCATGGACACCAGCAACGTATACGTAGATGCTATTCCTTTGAACACCGACATAAGGTCGAAGCGCATTATGCGCCGCTGTGCCGAAGTTTTGGAGGAAGATGAGCAGTGCGCTGGTAGCACTAAAGACGCGGTGGGGAATAGCTTTTAGCGTCAGTTAGACGTAAGAAGATAATGTTAAAAGAGGGAGATTTGTACCTTTTGCTAGCCATATAGAGTATGTTGAACTCATGTATGCAAAATAAAAAAGGCTGTCCTTTACGGGACAGCCTTTTTTATATGGGGTATTTTACTATCTATTCAGGATATCAATGTTGTTTAGTTAGGGATTTACTTACCCTCGGAGTGTCATCCCGTGCTTGTCACGGGATCTGAAAATTGCCCGAAGGTTGGAACGAAGCGGAAATCCCGAGAAGCGGGGGCCTTTTTAGAATCTATTGGATTCTAATTTAGATGCCGGGACAAGCCCGGCATGACAGCCTTGATTAAGCGATGTGCTTAACTAAACGTCATTTTCTAGATTTCCATATTCATTGCCTTGCGAACCTCCGAAAGGGTTTGGCTAGCAATCTCTCTGGCTTGGCTGATACCGTGGCGTAGCACCTCGCGGATATACTCAGGGTCGGCCTCGAGCTGCTTGCGCCTTTCGCGGTGCGGACGCAGGTAGTCGTTCAAGCTTTCGGTAAGCATCTTCTTAAGCATACCGCCACCGCCTTCGCCAATGCGCGCTGCAATTGCCTCTGGCGCTTCTCCGGTAGATAGGGAGATAAGGTTAAGCAGGTTTGCCACTTCCGGACGGCGCTCAGGCTCGAAGGTTATCAGGCGCTCGGAGTCGGTTTTTGCACGCTTGATGAGCTGTGCGGTTTCATCCTCGGTTGCCGAAAGCATGATGGCGTTGTTGCGGCTCTTGCTCATCTTTTGAGAACCGTCGAGACCAAGGATCATGGTAGCCTTGCTCAGCAGCGGCTGTGGCTCGGGGAAGATAATCTGACCACCGGCAAAGCGCTCGTTGAAGCGACGGGCAATGGTACGGGTAAGCTCCAGGTGGGGCAGCTGGTCTTTTCCTACCGGAACAACATTTCCCTTGCAGAACAGGATATCTGCCGCCTGGTGAACAGGGTAGGTGTACATTCCTGCGTTAATGCTCTTCTGTCCCGATGCCTGAATCTCCTCCTTAACGGTAGGGTTGCGGTTAAGCTCGGCGTTCGATACCAGCGTAAGGAAGGGCAGGAGCAGCTGGTTGAGCTCGGGCACGTGGCTGTGTGGGAATATCACGGTACGTCCCTTTTCAGGGTCGAGCCCTGCTGCCAGGTAGTCGATGGTTAGCTCCTTTACGTTCTGCGAAATTTGCTCGAAGGTGTTACGGTCGGTGAGCACCTGGTAGTCGGCAATTACAATAAACGTAGGAACGCCAAGCCCCTGTAGCCGAACACGGTTCTGTAAAGAGCCAAATAGGTGGCCTATGTGCAGCTTTCCTGTGGGCCTATCGCCTGTTAGAACTCGGTAGTTTAAAGGATTTGCAATGATGTCCTTTTCGAGCTTGTTGCTTTTTTCAACGGCCGCTTCGTAGGTGCCGTACTCCATTTTATCGTTATTCTCCATTGCTGGTCGCTATTATTTTTCAATGAAAGGCTCAAATTTAACAAAAGTAGAGGGCTTCAAGAAATAAATCTTCAAACTTCCCGGTATTATTGATTGCCTGTAATTGATGAAACAAACTTTTTTACGGTTGTATCAACATCTTCGCCGTTTTTCTGCGCACGGATAAAGGCGCTGCCAATTATGGCTCCGTTGCAGTAGGTGGTTGCCTCGGCGAATGTCTGCTGGTTGTGCACCCCAAATCCAACCATTAAGGGGTTGTTCATCTTCATTTCCGATACTCGCTTAAAGTAGTCCATCTGGGCGTCGGACATGCTCGATGTGCCACCGGTAGTTGCCGCCGAGCTAACCATGTAGATGAAGCCGTTGGTAAGCTCATCGATCTTTCTGATTCGCTCGTCGGGCGTATCGGAGGTGATGAGCATGTTAAACGATAGGTTGTATCGCTCAACAATCGGCTTGTAGGTAGTTTCGTACTCGTAAGCGGGCAAATCGGGGATAATAAGCCCATCGACACCCGCCTCCGATGCTTGCTTGCAGAAGCGCTCGAATCCGTAAAGGTAGGTTGGGTTGAAGTAGCTCATCAGCACAATGGGGATGCTCACCTTTTGGCGAACTTCCTTAAGCTGGCTTAGTAGCACCTCAATACGCATCCCGTTACGAATTGCAATGGTCGACGACTCCTGAATGGTGGGACCATCAGCTAAAGGATCGGAGTAGGGTATGCCCAGCTCCACCATGTCAACCCCATGCTTTTCGAAGGCTTCGAGGGTTGGAACTGTATCGTTAAGGTTGGGGTATCCTGCCGTAAAGTAAACCGACAGGATTCCTCTCTTTTTATTGGCAAATAGGCTCTGTATTCTATTCATGTTGACTTCCTTTTTATGGTATCACGTATCAAGTATCACGAGGCTTACGCCAATTTTTAGATAACCTATTGAGTCGTTTTGTTCGGTTTTCGTGATACGTGTGTAGTGTGTCGTGATACCCTTGATGTACAATCCTATTTCTTTCCCGAATTCATCAGGTCGATGTACGTTTGCATATCCTTGTCGCCTCTTCCCGAAAGGTTAACCACCACAATGTCGGTTGGCTTCATCTTTAGCTTAGGAAGAAGGGCAAGCGCATGCGAAGATTCTAGTGCGGGGATAATTCCTTCCTCGCGGGTAAGCTCGAATGCCGCATCTAGCGCCTCCTGATCGGTAATAGGAAGGTAGGTGCCACGTTTAATGCTATGCAGGTGCGCATGCAGCGGACCTACGCCGGGGTAATCCAGCCCTGCCGAAATAGAGTGAGCATCGCATACCTGTCCATCCTCGGTTTGCATAAGGATGGTTCTTGTTCCGTGGATAATTCCATCGGTGCCGATGGTTAGCGTAGCGGCAGTCTCGTCGGTATCGGCGCCACAGCCACCAGCTTCGGCACCGTATAGCTCAACCCTTTCGTCATCGATAAAGTGGTAGAAGGCGCCAACTGCATTGCTTCCACCTCCAACGCATGCAATTACGGCATCAGGATAGCTTCTGCCTTCCTTTTCTTGCAGCTGCTTCGCGATCTCCTCGCTAATAACAGACTGGAACTGTGCAACCATATCGGGATAGGGATGTGGTCCGATTGCAGATCCAATTAGGTAGTGGGTATCCTCGGTGTGCGATATCCAGTAACGGATAGCCTCGTTGCAGGCATCCTTAAGGGTTTTCGTGCCCGAAGTTGCTGGTATTACCGTTGCACCTAGCATCTTCATGCGCATAACGTTAGGATACTGTCGCTGTATGTCTACTTCACCCATGAAAACGGTACACTCCATGCCGAGTAGCGCTGCCACGGTTGCCGATGCCACCCCGTGCTGACCTGCACCTGTTTCGGCAATAATCTTCTTCTTTCCCAAACGCTTGGCGAGCAGCGCCTGCCCAATTACGTTGTTGAGCTTATGTGATCCAGTATGGCATAAATCCTCGCGCTTTAGGTAGATTTTGTAGCCGTACTTTGCCGAAAGCTTCTTTGCATGGAATAGCGGAGTTGGTCTTCCAACGTAATCCTTTAAAAGCGATTGGAAATCTTCGATAAACGAAGGGTCATCTATTATTCGTTGGTAGTTCTCTGCTAGTTCCGAAACATTCTTTTGCAGCATCTCAGGGATGTATGCACCTCCATAGTTACCGTAGTAACCCTCTTTGCTTACCTTCTTTATCATTGGTCGTAGTCTTTTTATTAAGTTGCTCAACTTCTCTATGTTTTTTATTCCAGGTTCATCCTCGTACCTGCTATTTACATCTATACCTGCAAGCTGCTTGTTGCTGTAGGTAAGTATTCTATCAATACTATCTAAATCGATGCCACCGCTAAGGAGAAATGGCACGTTCAAATGGTAGCTATCAAGTATTTTATGATCAAACTGTTTTCCTGCTCCTCCAAAATTCTCTGTCTTGGTGTCGAAGAGAAAGTAGGTGCAGCAATTGGCATACTCTTCGAGATTGTCAGGCAGCTGTTTTTCTATACCAAAAGCCTTAATAACGTGTATGTGCTTGCTCACAGTTTGGCAATATTCAGGGCTCTCGTTCCCGTGTAGCTGAATGAAGTCAAACAATGTGCTTTCAGCTAGTTGTATTACCTTTTCTAACGGCTCATTTACTACTACCGCAACCTTCTTTATATGCTTAGGAAGCAAATCAGCAATGCTGTTTGCTTGCTCAAGGCTCACACATCTTTTCGATTTAGGGTAAAGGATAAAGCCCATCATCGTTGGGTTAAGCTTGGCAACCTCAATAGCATTCTCTGCTTGCGTTATGCCGCAAACCTTAAGTTGAAAATTCGCAGTATATATCCTTTTCGTGCCCATATTTCTACTTTTCTTGCTGAAATGCTACAATCCCGAAGGTTTGCCTTTTGCTGCCGTAATTGCGCCTCTTATGGCGTTTGTGAAGTTAAGGCAGGCTTCGCCTGGATTGTGGTTGCGCATAAAGAATTCGCCAATAAGAAATGCGTCAAAACCTATTTGTTTGAGGGGCAAATAATCTTCCACTGATGCAATTCCGCTTTCTGCAACCTTCACCACATTCTTTGGCAGTAGGTTTAGCATGTTGGCAGAATGGCTTAGGTTAACATCGAACGTGTTGAGATTACGGTTGTTAATGCCAATAATCTGTGCCGCCGATGGTAGCTTCTCGAGGTCAGACTCGCCATGTACCTCAATGAGCGCCTGAAGCCCAATTTCGTGAGCGTAGGCGAGGTATTCGCTCATCTGCTCCTTTTCAAGAACCTCAGCAATTAAAAGAATAGCATCAGCACCAAGAGCCTTCGATTCAGCAATTTGAAAGATATCTACAACAAAGTCTTTTCGGATAATAGGAACTGAGGTAACGCTTTTCGCTTCAGCCAAGTCAATATCAGAGCCATTGAAGTAGTCTATTTCGGTTAAAACAGAAAGTGTGCTCGCGCCTCCTGCCTGATATCCAGCCGTAACATCCTTTACATCAGCATTAGCATTAATAATTCCTTTGGAGGGAGATTTGCGCTTAAACTCGGCAATTATCCCCAACTTCTCAGGATTCAAAAGGTGCTCCTTAAACGATAGGCACTCTTTCGTAAAGTTGGGCATCGACTCCAATTCGAGCAGAGATACAGCGCGCTTGCGCTGGGATACCTCATGCTGCTTGTTGGCTACTATTTCTTTAAGTATGCTCATGTTACTGAATGCTAATCAATTTATTGAATGTACTTAATGCCTTACCCGAAACAAGAACCTCTCTAGCAACTTCAACGCTTTCCAAGAGACTTTTGTTAGAGTTATAGCAGCTAATTGCTATTGCGGAATTGGCTACTATCACATCATTTTGAGCCTTGCTTCCCTTACCGCTAAGGACATCCATAAATATCTTTGCAGATTCCTCGATGGTCGCTCCTCCTGTAATATCGTTAGCCGATAGGGTGCTAAAGCCAAAATCTTCGAAGTTGATAAGCGTTTCGCCTTGCTGGCTAAAGTGCTTAATTGGCGATGTTAACGACACTTCATCGTAACCATCCAGCGAGTACACTACGGCAAACTGCTTGCATTGTGATTGAAGAAAGTACGAGTATATTCTTCCAACCTCGGCGTTGTATACACCGCTAAGCTGGTACTGTGGGGCAGCAGGATTAACTAGCGGACCTAACAGGTTGAAGAAGGTTTTAATGCCCAGTTGTCTACGAGTTGGACCAATAGCCTTTAGTGCCGGATGAAAAAGAGGCGCATGCATAAAGCAAACCCCGGCATTTTCTATCTCATTCTTTAGTTTTGCTTCGTCGTTAGAGAATTTGTAGCCAAGTTGCTCCATTACATTCGACGAACCGCTAATGGAGGATACCCCATAGTTTCCATGCTTTGCCACGGGTACGCCAGCAGCTGCAACCACAAAAGACGAAAGGGTAGATATGTTAAAGGTATTCTTGCCATCGCCACCTGTTCCGCAAAGGTCTATTACGTTGCCATCGTTTAGGTTAACTCGTAAAGCCAGCTCCATTAGGGCGCTTCTAAAGCCTTGTAGCTCCTCTATCGTAATGTTTCGCATTACGTATGCGGTAAGCACTGCCGCCATCTGTGCCTCATTGGCTTCGTTATGGGCAATCTTGAGCATAAGCTCCTTCGATTCTTTGAAGGTTAACTTTTGGTGCTCTATGAGTTTTGTAAGTAGTCTTTTCATTGAGTTTTCGATTTGTGATTGATTGGTGTTTTGAATGATCTAAAATCTATCTAACCAATTTTTTATCATCTCGAATCCTTGAGGCGTTAGCACCGATTCGGGGTGAAACTGTACTCCACAAACATCAAATTCTTTGTGACTAAGCGCCATGATCTCGCCATTTTCATCTTCCGCTTCGATGGTCAGACAGGTTGGAAGCGTCTCCTTCGATACCACCCAAGAGTGGTATCTTCCTACTTCAACTCTTTGAGGTAATCCGTTAAATATATAATGATTAGGCATGCTTACATTAATGGTTGATGCAACTCCGTGGAAAACAGTTTCGAGGTTGATGAGCGTTCCTCCGAATGCTTCTGCTATTGCCTGCTGACCAAGACAAACACCAAATATTCTTTTTGTGCTGTAGTATCTTTTTATTAGCGGAAGCAGTAAGCCTGCTTCTTCTGGAATTCCCGGTCCTGGAGACAGAATGATACCATCGTATTTTTCAACATCATCCAAAGCAATTTCATCGTTTCTAAAAACATCAACATTATGACCACCGACTTTGCGTACGTAGTGAACCAAATTGTAGGTAAAAGAATCGTAGTTGTCGAATACAAGAATATTTGCCATTACTATTTGTTTATGTAGTTAGATACTAGTTCAAGTGCCGAACGAAGGGCGTTAAGCTTGTTATTTACCTCTTGTAGCTCTCCTTTTTCGGTAGAGTCAATTACCACGCCTGCGCCGGCTTGGTAGGTTAGCACGCCATGCTTGCTAAAAAACGAGCGAATGGTAATGGCGTGGTTTAGCGATCCATCTAGTCCAATGTAACCAATTCCACCGCCGTAGTAACCGCGCTGTGTTGGCTCCATATCAACAATCAGTTCAATTGCCTTGTGCTTTGGAGCACCGCTTAGCGTTCCGGCAGGAAAAGTGTCTGCAAAAAGCGTAAAAGGAGTGGAGCCTTTGCGAATATCGCCTGTAACGGTCGATACTAGGTGGATTACGTGCGAGAACGTTTGAATTTCCTTGTAGATTTCAACCTTCACGTTGTCGCAGCTGCGGCTCAGGTCGTTGCGGGCTAAATCTACCAGCATTACGTGCTCTGAGTTCTCCTTTGGATTGTTGATAAGTTCGTTGGCAAGCTTAAAGTCGGTTAGCGCATCTCCGGTACGTTTTACTGTGCCAGCAATGGGGTTGATGGTTGCCTTACCCTCGCCAACCTTCAGCTGCGCCTCTGGCGATGAACCAAATATCTTATAGCCAATATAGTCGAAGTAGAATAGGTATGGAGATGGGTTTACCGAACGAAGTGCACGGTAAACGTTAAATTCGTCGCCTTTAAACTTCTGATGGTATGGTTTCGAAACTACCAGCTGAAAAACATCGCCACGCTGGCAGTGCTCTTTGGCTTTTGCAACCATTGCTTTGAAATCGCTATCCTTTAGAGGATTTTTCTCGCTTCCTTCTGTGCTAAAGGGATACGAGCCAAAGTTGCGGTTGTTTAGTTGCGCCTGAATGCTTTCGGTTAGCAATAGCGGCGAATCCTCATTGTAAAACTCGGTGATTGCAAGCGTTTCGTTGAAGTGGTTAAACGAAATTACCACCTTGAATAGATCGTAGCGGAGGAATGGTATTTCACGGTTCTGTGAAACCTTCTCTACAATATCATCTGGGTATTTATCGAAAATAACAGCGCTATCGAATGAGGTAAAGCCGAAAAGTCCATCAACACCGAAGTCATTTTCTTGAAAGTTCACAACCTCGATACTGCTGATAAAAGCGTTTATCTGTTCTACAAGGTTTGCAGTTGCTATTAGCGCCTTTTCTCCATTGGGATAGTAGGTTGAAACATCTGCTTCACTTACCTCTATTCCTAGTATCGGATTTAGGCAGATATGCGAAAAGGCGTTTTGCTGCGAGCTGTAGTCTGTACACTCGAGCAGCAAAGCGCCAGGGTACATGTCGCGCATCTTAAGGTAAACACCAACAGGGGTGATGGTGTCTGCAGGAAGCTTTATAACTTTCTTCTTAAGGCTGTATTTTGTTTTCATATGCGGATAAAGTTCGGAGTTGAATAATGCAAAAGGGGCTCGCTTGTGTTAAGCGAGCCCCTTTAATATTTTGGTCTTACAATTTCTCAACTAGGCATAACGGCTTAACACAACAAATTTTTGTTGCGCCACCACCATGCTTGAGAAAGTTGTAAACTGCGATTCATCTTAATTTTTGTTTTTTCGTGCTTGCAAGTATAGAAATGATTTGCTGAATGTGCAACCTTTTCTCTTCATAAATTTTGCTAAAGGAAATACTAGAGTCATTCATAGGACTGAAGTTCAGACTCTGAATTAGACTTATAGCTTGTCAATTAATTCCATATCGGTGTAAGGGTTCTCGTAGTAAAAGTTGTTAGTAATGGAGAGTATGTTTTTTATAAGCTGGATCTCGTTCTCGGGACGAGAATCGTTTGGGTCGATCTCCATCGCGCGCGTGTAGGAGTTGATTGCTGGTCCATATTGACTCATCTTCTGCAGAATTCGTCCTTGATAGAGGTATAAATCAAATGACACAACACCCTCTTTTTTTGCTGCTTCTATTTCTGATAAAGCTTCGCTGTACCTGTGCTGATCGAACAACTCTATGGCTTGACTAACTCTGTTCATATGCTGGGAATTAACTTCGGCAAATGTAGAAGATTATTAATGCATCTCAAGTAGGATAGCTATTTTTAAGGTGATGAAAATAAAAAAGCCCACCAAAACTGATGGGCTTGTGATCCAGCTGGGGCTCGAACCCAGGACCCCATCCTTAAAAGGGATGTGCTCTACCAGCTGAGCTACTGAATCTCCGAATAATGCTTTTAACCTTAGTGATCCAGCTGGGGCTCGAACCCAGGACCCCATCCTTAAAAGGGATGTGCTCTACCTGCTGAGCTACTGAATCTCCGAAAATGCTTTTAACCTTGTGATCCAGCTGGGGCTCGAACCCAGGACCCCATCCTTAAAAGGGATGTGCTCTACCTGCTGAGCTACTGAATCTCTGTTCAAATGCGGTGCAAAGGTACGCCTTTTTTTGATTTGAACAACCCCAATATTGGTTTTTTCGTTACTTTTGAACCTTTGCAATCCAGTAAAATCGGGCAATTATACCCTATTTGGCTGGCTATGAGAAATAAGATAACAATGGGTAAAAATCATTTTTTGGGGAAAGTTGTACTCATAACGGGTGCATCTTCTGGAATTGGTAAGGCTTGTGCGTTCGAATTTGCCAGACGTGGTGCTAAAGTTGTGCTGGGAGCTCGTAATACTGAAGAACTGGCTGCTATTGTCGATTTGATCTCCAAGGATGGGGGAGTTGCTGTAGCCTGTCATCTCGATGTTGCTAATCAGGAATCATGTCAGAATTTTGTGGAATTTGCTCTTTCTTCCTATGGCAGCATCGATATTCTGATTAACAATGCGGGCATCTCTATGCGTGCAATTTTCGAGGATCTCGACCTGAATGTAATTCGCAAGTTAATGGACGTAAACTTTTGGGGAACTGTTTATTGTACTAAGTATGCTCTTCCTCATTTGCTGCAGTCTAAGGGTAGTATAGTGGGGGTTAGCTCAATCGCTGGTTTTATGGGATTGCCTGGGCGCACGGGTTATTCTTCATCAAAATTTGCTATGAACGGTTTTTTGGAAACATTGCGTGTTGAAACCTTAAAGCAGGGGCTGCATGTAATGGTGGTTGCACCAGGGTTTACAGCCTCAAATGTCCGACTAAATGCGTTGAATCAAGATGGTCAAAAACAAGGGGAAACGCCTCGTGAAGAAGCAAAGATGATGTCTTCTGAAGAGGTTGCCCTAAGGATTGCCAACGGTATTGAGCGTAAAAAGCGCACATTGGTAATGACCCTTGTGGGGAAGGTAACTGTTTTTCTAAGCAAGATTGCTCCTGCTCTTTTGGATAAGTTGGCCTTTAACGAGATGGCAAAAGAACCAAATTCTCCTTTAAAAAGGTAGGTCGTG
The DNA here is from genome assembly GCF_004340205.1 of Acetobacteroides hydrogenigenes. Classification (NCBI taxonomy): domain Bacteria; kingdom Pseudomonadati; phylum Bacteroidota; class Bacteroidia; order Bacteroidales; family Rikenellaceae; genus Acetobacteroides; species Acetobacteroides hydrogenigenes. The sequence continues at coordinate 54,391 of NZ_SLWB01000013.1, read as the reverse complement.
CTATAACATAAACCGTTGGGGGTATCAAACTGAATTGATATCCCTTTGTTTTTGTTGTAGTTGCTGTTTTATAATTAAATACATCTTTTAGTGTAACGACTTTTTATATCAGAATGCTGTCTTTTTCGTATAAATTGGCTAATCTCATTAAATTTTGCGCTTAACAGTGTGAGCTTATCCCGAAATTGGCTACTTTTAAAATCGGAAACATTAGCAATGGAGAATATTTTTCACTACATACTTCAAATAAAGCTTAGCTACTTATTACAGGGCTTATATTTATTTACCGTGTTTTTCGTTGTTTCCCTCATTATTCATGAGAAGAGGGATCCAGTAAGGACAATATCTTGGGTTTTAGTGATAATTCTACTCCCTCTTGTAGGAATATTCATATATTTTGTGTTTGGGCAAAATTTTCGGAAGCAAAAACTGTTTAATCGTAAAGGATTAAAGGACTTAGCTATCCTTGATGTCGTGCTACAGGAACAACTTGCCAGCTATTCAAAACGTAAGCTAGGCAACGATATAAAGGAGCAGTTTCGTCCTATAATCAGCTTGCTATTGAACAATAGTAAATCGCTTTATACAGAGAATAATTGTGTGGCTTTACTTAATAATGGGTCTGAAACTTTTGCTGCCATAATAGATGAAATATCTAAGGCGGAAAGCTTTATTCATCTCGAATACTACATTTTTTCTGATGACAAAATAGGAACACAAATTCAAGAAATACTCATAGAGAAGGCTCAAAATGGCGTAGAGGTTCGCTTGATATATGATGATGTAGGTAGTTGGTCTTTAAAAAGTTCGTTTGTTCAGAAGATGCGAGATGCTGGCATCGAGGTTTACCCTTTTATGAAGGTTAGCTTTCCTTGGTTTACTCGTAAGGTGAATTTCAGGAACCATCGTAAAATTGTAGTGGTAGATGGTAGAATTGGTTTTGTGGGAGGAATAAATGTTGCCGATAGGTACATTGAGGGTGATCCTAATTTGGGCTTTTGGAGAGACACTCACCTAATGATAAAAGGTGATGCAGTACATTTATTGGGCGTTGTTTTTCAAATGGATTGGTATTTTGTAAGTGGAAAAACGTTTCAAAATGTAGAAAAGTATTTGCCTCCATTAGATAAAACAGGAAATACGCCAGTCCAGATATGCAGTGCAGGCCCAGATTCTGATTGGGCTAGTATTATGCAGGCATACTTTTCTGCCATAACTAAGGCTAAAGAACATATTTATATTTCAACACCGTATTTCATGCCCAACGAGAGCATTTTAACGGCAATAAAGACCGCAGCATTAAGCGGTGTTGATGTTCGAATTATGATTCCGCATAAGTCTGATTCTACGATTGTTTACTGGAGTACCCTTTCGTATTTAACAGAAATGCTAGAGGCAGGGGTCAAGTTCTATTTGTATGAAAAAGGCTTCAACCATTCGAAAATCATTATGGTTGACAGCTACTTTGCCAGTATAGGTACTGCCAACATGGATATACGCTCGTTTGAGGATAACTTCGAAGTGTCTGCTTTTATATATGATAATGGTTTTGCAAAGGAGTTGGAAAGCCAATTCCATAAAGATTTGTTAGATTGCAAGCTGATTACGCTTCACACATGGGAGCGACGTCCCTTTATTAATGGGCTAAAAGAATCGGTAGCGCGGTTGTTTAGCCCATTACTATAGCTAAGTTTTACCAATTAATTTTTTGAATACTATGAGGAAGTTTTTTTTAATTGTAGTTCTGTTGGGTTTTACAGGAGTTGTTAATGCTCAGTTGGTGACGTTTGGGTTGAAGGCAGGTGTCAATACCACAACAGATGTTTTTAAGAATGTTTCATTGACCAATGATGAAGGTAAAGGCTACGATATAATCAACAACAAGGCAAAAGTTGGATTCTTGGCAGGGGCATATGCTCGTGTTTCTATTCTAGGATTCTTTGTTCAACCTGAATTGTACTACGCACAATCGAGTACTGAGATAACATTGCAAGAAATAGGAACAACTACTGTTAGCAAGGAAGTTAACAAACTTAATACGTTGAATATCCCAATCCTTTTTGGAACTAAATTTGGTCCACTTCGAGTAAATGCAGGGCCTGTTGCAACTATCATTCTGAGCAACACTAACATAGTTGACAATGTTAGTGGATTGGATCAGGATATGGATAAGGCTAATTGGGGACTTCAGGCTGGTGTTGGTCTTGATATTTCAAAGATCTCGTTGGATGCTCGATACGAAACTAGCATCAGCAAACTTGGATCTGCTTATAATACAGCATCAGGAAGCAAAGTGAACTTTGGAAGCCGTCCTCAGCAGTTCATTTTTACTCTTGGATTGAAGCTGTTCTAGACTATATTGGCAAAGCAAAATAAAAAGGGTGTTTCTATGAAGAAACACCCTTTTATTTTATAAAGTAGGCTAGAAGTACATTTTTCCAGTCTTAGGGCCTTGTGTCGTTTTTTTGTTACTAAACTTGGCTTTCTTTTTGTCATTCCGTTTACTAGGACCTCCAAGGTTTACCTTCTTGTTCTTCTCCTTTTTTTCGTGGAAATTCCCCTTGGAATTCTTTATTGATGGTGCTTTTAGGTAGTTTTTGTCGTATAAAGGTGCTTGTTTTTCGTCTTCGGTAAGTACTGTTGATATTTTGAGATCTTCTGGTAGTGGAATTTGAGGGATAGGCTTCTTCATTAAGCGTTCAACGGCCATTAGTAGTTCCTCGTCGTCTTTTACAACCAGGTTGATGGCAATACCCGTTTTGTCGGCACGTCCGGTTCTACCAATACGGTGTATGTAATCTGGCGCCTCCATTGGTGTATCAAAGTTGATGACATGAGAAACGTCCGATATATCCAATCCCCTAGAGATAATATCTGTGGCAATTAGCGCCCTCGACTCGCCATTTTGAAAACGATTCAGAGCATTTACGCGGGTATTGGGTGCCTTGTTGGAGTGGATAACGCCGATTTTTCCTGGATGCTTTTCGCTGAGGCGCTCGTGGAGCTTGTCTGCAATACGCTTGTTCCGTACAAAGATTAGCACCCGGCTCATATCCTCTTCGTTGACAAGAAGGTACTCCAACATATTCACCTTGGTGTTGTAGTTGGGAACAAAGTAGGTGCGCTGATCGATACTATCTAGTGGCGTTCCATGAGGTGCTTCCTCAATGCGTTCTGGTTTATCGAAGTATAAATCGATAAGCGCCTCTACATCGGCAGTTAGCGTAGCCGAGAACATTAGGTTTTGTCGCTTTTCGGGGAGCAAATCCAAAATGCTCATTAGCTGCGGTCTGAAGCCCATGTTTAGCATCTCATCAACCTCATCGATTACCAACTTTTGAACGGACTTGAAGCGAAGTACCCCGGTAAGCGCTAGATCGTATAGGCGACCAGGAGTTGCAACAAGGATGTCCAAGCCGTCGTGAATAATCTGCCTTTGAGTGTTAATATTGGCACCTCCGTACACGCCTGCAATTCTAACGGTCATGTAAGGGGTTAGCGATTCAATTTCCTTTATAACTTGAAGAACTAGCTCTCGGGTTGGAACAATAATGATTACTCGAGGCTGCTTCTGATCGGAGTAGCTTAGCTGGCGTAGGATAGGAATCAAGTAGGCAAATGTCTTTCCAGTTCCTGTTTGGGCAATGCCTATTACATCGCGCCCCGACATCGCGACGGGGAATGTGCTTTGCTGAATGGGGGTTGGATAAATGTATCCGAGCTCCTCTAGGGCATTTCTTAACGGAGCATTTAGGTTAAACTCGTCGAATGTCACTTTGGTAAGTTCTTGTTTGGGGGGCAAAGGTAACGCTAATAAGCAAATGAAACTAGCATTAACTTATAAGAATGGAAATTAAACCATTAACATATGTTATTAGATTACCTTCTCTGCCACTATTTAGACTTTCTGCCAGAAAGCACAGCAGTTTTGCCGATTGTAATCGTATAGGGTTAGCCGTGGAATAAATCCAGCATTAAGTGCAAAATTGGTAATTTCTTCAGCGTCGTACTTCTGAATTGAATCAATTGAAATGCATTCCCACATTTTAAAGCTGATGGTTTCGTTGATAATTGCCAAATAGACCTTTTGAGGCTTAGTGCTTACTAAACAAGTTTGCAATTTGCCTGTTTGTGGACAATAGTTCGAGTAGTAGATAAAGCAATTTGCATCAAAATTTCCGAGTAATATCTCGTTTAATTCGTTTATAAGCGCATCCTTGCATGCACAGCTGGTTCTCTCGTTCGAGAGATGTCGGGGATCGCTTTTAAGCTCAAAATCGATCTGAATCCAGTCTCCGGCAGATAACCTCTTGCTAATCTGTTCAACCTGAAATGCTGTTTCTTCACGGTTCTGTTTGGCTGTGGGGTTGCTTAACACCACAAGCTTGGACGTGTTATCGCTTGCTAAATCAGTAAGTATATCAATGTAATTCCCGGCCAAAGGGAATATATTAATAGAAGGAAACTGCTGCCAGAGCATGGTAAGGTAGTATTCAAGATAGGTTTTTGAGTTCGAAATAGGTAAAATTTCAAACTGGATATTGCTAGCTTGTAGTATTCCTATCAGCGATTTGACTTTTAAACTGCTACTATTTCCTATTTCGATGAGCCTGATTTTTTCTTCATTAGTAAAAAGTTCTTTTATAGCGTCCCTATTGCTACTGATAGCCTTACTCTTTGAATAGATGAGATTATTTAGTGGGGATACTTTGCTAAACGAATCGTATGCCGATTCGTTGCTATTCATAAGGTGATTGGTGTCAATATGTTTGGGAGTATGTCGAAATCCCTTAAGAATATTATTTACACGTTCGTGTGTTGATTTATCAAAAATCAGAGGGGTGAGCTTGTTGTGGAAATTGTCTTTAAACTCGTACATTACCAGAGTATTATTGCCATTAAATGATACTAAACAAACCTGTCTCATAGTACAACATCATATTTTGCGGATATGTTATTTTTTTACTTCTAAAAGTAAGTCTAACAAGAAGAAAAGCAGTTCTTATGCTTGGCTTAAAGATTTCTGCTACCTTTGTTCGGCACTATTATGAGAGTGGCAATACCCAAAAAAGAGGAACAGTGGAAGTATTTGTAAACGAAAAATCGATCGAAATAGATCGCGAGGTGATAAAAATAAGCGACCTACTTGGCTTGCTGCATGTGAAAAGGGTACCAAGAATGACTATTTCGGTTAATGGAAAACCAATTCGTCATACGCTTTGGATAAAGTATCCTTTACTGGATGGTGATAGGATGGTTTACCACAAACCCGAAGAAACCGAATAAAAAAGGTTCTGACTAATTGTCAGAACCTTTTTTGTTTATTGGCTTATAGGTTCGCTTAAGATTACTCTTTGGCGGAATACGCTTTGCTTTTGACTTCGACGCTGTGCTGTCTGCTGGCTTAGGGGCATCTTCTTTCGGCTCCTTTTTCTCCATAGGTCCCCTTAGGTGGATGATTAGCCCATTCAGGAAGTTTCGTAGCACTTGATCGCCGCATTCCTTGTAGTTGGGGTGGTCGGACTTGCGGAAGAAAGCCCCCAGTTCGGTGGTGGTTATACGAAAATCCACCAGCTTCAGTATTTCAACAATCTCGTCGTCACGGAGCTTGAGCGCCACTCGAAGCTTCTTTAGTATGTCGTTATTATCCATTGTTCTCTAATTTTCTGCAAATATACTTTTTATTTATAAAGCGAAGTAGGCGATATGGTGAGCGGCTATATGTCAAGTTTTAGGTGCAATTCCTACGCTTCTTCAGAACATCTTTACCTCAAACTCTCTACCTTTGGCTCTATAAAATCTAGCTAACCGATGAAAAAACAACGTATAGGATGGATAGGCTTAGGCAATATGGGAACACCCATGGCCTTAAATCTGCTTAAAGCAGGATTCGATGTTACCGTTTACAATCGTACTGAAGGTAAAGAACAACCCTTGCAGGCGATGGGGGCAAAGCATGCTGCAACGATTCACGAGCTGGTGAACGGCTCTGATGTTATCATAACCATGGTTTCCGACGATATTGCTGTTAAGTCGATTTTTGAAGGAGATGGGGGTATTTTAAGTTGCTGCAATTTAAACGGGAAGCTTGCCATTGATATGAGCACCGTTTCTCCCGATACCACCAAATATCTAGCGGGTAAAGCCTCCGAGGTGGGCTTGGCGTATCTCGATGCTCCAGTTTCGGGTAGCGTAAAGCCTGCCCAAGATGGGCAGCTGGTGATTCTGGTAGGTGGCGAGAAACCTCAGTACGAGCTAGCAAAACCCATTTTCGATTGCTTGGGCAAAATGGCTATACACCTCGGCTCCAATGGTGCAGGGAATAGCGCTAAGCTGGCCATCAACCTAATGTTGGCCTTCTACTTCGAGGGGATGGCCGAGATGGTGATCTTTGCCAACCAAAAGGGCATTTCTACGGCCGATATGATGACCATTCTTAACGAGGGTGCCATGGGATGTGGCATCAGCAAGATAAAGACCGCTAACTTGGTTAACAACGATTTCACTGCCGCTTTTGCGCTCAAGCATCTAGCCAAAGATCTTAGGTTGGCAAAAGAGCAGGGGTTATCTACCAATGCTGGCTTGCAAATTGAGAATAACTACAAGAGCGCAAGCACTTCTGGTTTTGGAGATTTAGACTCTGCTGCCATTATAGAGTTTCTTGCAAAAAGGGAGAACTAAGATTTTGTATGGGAAAATAAAAAAGCGGGGCTTTGGAGCTCCGCTTTTCTTTTAGTTGGTTTTGCGTCTAATCGAGGTAAACTCGATTTTCGCGGGTTACCAGCCCTTTTACCTCTTTTATCGATGCGACAAAGTTTTCAAATCCTCCGATTAGTACATGGCTACAGATTCCTTCTTTGTTGAGCAGTCTCGAAACGTACATACTTTTTAGCCCCGAATTGCAGTATATTATAGAATCTTGGTTGTTGGCGATATACTTCTCGAGCTTCATCACATCCGTTTTCTTACATACGCTAACATTACAGGCATTTTTTATATGGCCTGCGTCGTATTCCTGTGTCGATCTGATATCTATTAGCAGCAGCTTCTTGGATTCTTCCAAAAGCATTGTTAGTAGATAAGGGTAAACATTTGTAGTGGTCATGGCTGTTGGTTATATTGGCATAGGGTTAAACGGACTTATTCCTGAAAAAGTTTATTTTAGATCCTTATTTTAATTCTAGTATTCAGTAGTTTAAAGCAGCATATTCATGTAGCCGTAGCAAAGGCTAACAAAGCTAGTAAATATTTAAGTAATGTATTCGATGAAAATTCGCAAAAATGAATGACTGGTTGATTTTTGCCAATAACTGGTCGGATTTTGCCAATAACTGGTTACCGAATGGAGTTCTATCACCTCTTTTTATCCCTTAAAACAGCAATTTATTGGGCCGAAACGGCTGCAATAAGCGATAAAAACAGCATTAATTCTCGCATCCATTTAATTAAAATTAATTTATTTTACGCTTGAAAGAATAACGTTAGGAATAATCTGCTATTTTTATGGTTGTGTTATTAACCTAATATTTATATATATGAGCACTCGAAAGTATAAGGGTACGCCCATACAGATGCTTCTTGCATTAAGAATTATTCTAGAAAATGCCATCGGTATAGCAGAACGGATTAAAGAAGTACGGCCCAAATGGGACGAGGCTTTCCTGAAATCCTACCTAAGTAAGGTAAACTCCATCCTCTACAACGAATTCGGCATCAACTTTACCATCTCGCTTAAGGATCGCGCCGAGATCGCCGATCGGGTAGAGGCCGCCGCCCGAATTCTTCTTCAGCAAATCCAAATCCAAATCGAGCTCGACTTCAAGAACGACTACGTTACCAGGAAGTCGCTCATCGAAACGTTGGGCTTCTACAAGACCAAGAGCCTCGGGCTTGCCTCGCAGAGCCAGCTCCTGTCCATTCTGCAAGTCTTCAGCAAGAGTATGACCCCCGAGATCGAGCAGCAGCTCGTCGATGCCGGCATGAACCCCAAGCTCATCGCCGATATCCTTCAGCTGGCCGCCGAATGCGAAATGCTCAACGTCGAGATCGACTCGTTTGCCCGCGCTACCGTTCAGCTCTCCTACGACGATATCAATCGGCTTATTAACCTCTACGACGAGGTGATGGACATCGTCACCATCACCACGGTGCTGCTGCCCGAGGTGGCCCAAACCGGGACGCTCTCCTACCAGCGGGCCCTCGAAGAGGTGGGCTACGTGGAGCCAGCCCCCCGTACCCGATCGACAACCACCACCCGCCGCAAGCGCCGGAGAAGGTACTAATCTACAAACTACATAACCATTTTTATTATGAGCAATCGTAAGTACAGGGGGACGGCAATTCAGATGTTGCTTGCCCTACGGATAATCCTAGAAAATGCCATCTCGGTGGCCGATAAGCTTAAGCAGATTCGTCCAAAGTGGGACGACGCATACTTCCAAGGGATGATTGCTACCATCAACGCCATCCTAAAGAACGACTTTGGCTACGATGCCGCTACTGCCATCAAGGAAAAGACGGAGGTGGTTCTTGCTAAAGAAGCCTCGGCCAAAACGCTACTTCAGCAGATTAAGATGCAGGTAGAGCTCGACTTCCGTAAGGACAAAGCCAAGTGCCAGCGCTACCTCGTATCTCTTGGGCTAACCCTCGTTAAGCATATTAGCGTTGCTGGCCAGGATCAGATAATTGAGATGCTTACCACGTTCCGCAAAAACCTCACCCCAGAAATGGAGAAGGAGTTTGTGGATTCCGGCATGAACCCTCAATCCATCGCCGACCTAAAGCTGCTGGCCGACGATTTCTACAACCTGAATTCGGAGCAGGAGGTGCTAAAATCCAACCAAAAGGTGGTTTCGGCTGCCCTTAACGATAAGCTTAACGATCTCTACGACGAAGGGATCATCATTGCCAAGCTGGCCGCATCGATGCTTACCGACAAGCTCGATGCCGAAAAGTTTTCCTTCATCCGCGCGCTTAAGCAGGTGGGCTACAAGGAGCCTCCTAAAAAGGAGAAGCCAACCAGCTAGCTTCAGAAAGATGTAAAAGTTCTTAGTTGTAAGTAAAGGTTTTAAAAGTGTGAAAAAGGCAGCAAGTCGCGACGACAGAGCTGCTTTTTTTATGGTCCTTATCGGCGAATCATCCGCTAAACCCCAACCCCTTTCAGATAATTTAGCAGCATCGGAGGATACTCTAGGGCGGTCGCCCTTACCTTTGCGCCCGAAACCGCCAAAGCCATGGTACAATTCTTCAAAAACTGGACGCTCCCCATTGCGATGCTCGCCGGGATACTGGGCTACTTCGCATTCGTGAGCATCCCCATACTGGCACCCGCAAAGCCATTCGTTAACGAGCTCATCGGCTTTCTTCAGCCGCTGCTCATCTTTGCCATGCTCTTCCTCTCGTTCTGCAAGGTTAACCCGCACGAGCTGCGCCTGCGCCCGCTGCACCTCTGGCTGCTGCTGGTCCAAGTCGGCACGTTTTGCCTTCTCGGCCTGCTGCTCTACCTCTTTCCCCATTCGCCCTACCGCGTGATTGTCGAGGCGGCCATGATCTGCATGATTACGCCTACGGCCACCGCCGCCGCCGTGGTTACCGGCAAGCTGGGCGGCGACACTCAAGCGCTGGTCAGCTACACCATCCTCATCAACATCGCCTCGGCCATCTGCATACCGCTGGTGCTCTCGCTGGTGGGCACCAGCGCGTCGCTGGACTTCTGGCCATCCTTCCTGCTCATCCTGCACAAGGTGTTCCCGCTGCTCATCTTCCCCTTCCTGGCGGCCTGGGCCGTGCGGGTGTACCTCCCCAAGTGGCACCGTAGGCTGGTGGAGTGCGCCGGGGTGGCCTTCTACCTGTGGGCCGTGGCGCTGGTTATCGCCATTGCCGTTACCGTGCGCAGCATCGTGCACAGCCACGTGAGCCTTGGCTACGAGCTCGGCATCGCCGGCGTTTCGCTCCTCTGCTGCATCGTTCAGTTTGCCGTTGGCAAAACAATTGGCGCCCGCTACCACGACCGCATCGGCGGCGGACAGAGCCTCGGCCAAAAGAACACCGTCTTCTCCATCTGGCTTGGCGCCACCTTCCTGAGCCCCGTTACGGCCATCGCCGGCGGTTTCTACAGCGTTTGGCACAACCTCTTCAACTCCTACCAGCTATACAGGAAGCGCCAGGGGCAGTAGCGCAAACCCCACGGCTGCGCTTTATTTTTTTGCTACTTTTGGTTGCGGTTCGGCGAAGGCAGGCGCTTAGGCTAGTGAGAGGATAAAACAATACACTAATGCCAAAATAAATAGATGAACTAATTGGTAATTTAAAATTCAACGGCTATGGGTTTTCTTGGTGATTCCGTTCAGCGGGGGACACGATCTGTGATTGTGACCTCATTATTTATTAGCATCTTCGCTATTCATCAAATGATGAAAATGCCACCTCTGGAAAAGCTGGAGCATTACAGTGGTAAAGTTGTGGGTATAAAAAAGGGTTGGGTTTACACCAAGGATTCAAGCGACTTTAATGAAGGGGTTTTGATATTTTTGAATAGTTCCAATAAACCTTTTGGAAGTTGGTATACAAAAGATATCAATTCGATTTTGGCTCATGTAAAGAAAGGTGATACAGCAGAAGTTTGGCTTTATGAGGAAGATGGCATATTAGCTCAAGTAGTTGTTAATAACCTAATATTAAAGCCATACACAAGATACAGTCCTGTGGATATTGGCTTTGCAATAGGAGGTTTTGTTCTATTCATCTTTAGCTTATGGATGGCAATAAAATTTCCTGAAGGTGTTTCTGAGAGAATTGCAGAAGAAAAGGCTAATGAGGCGAAAAATAAAAGGTAACTTGGTTAAGCAGCAGCCAGCCGCAAGTAGGGAGGCGCGCACATCGAGCCCCTACAGCTGCCCAAATAAGCGTTGTGCGTAGAGACGCATTGCATGCGTCTCCCTACCGTGTAAAAGGAGTATCCCCCCGCCTCCAGCAGCCGAAAGCCGCACATCAGCGGTGTATCACGATTCTTCAGTAGTGTATCACGATTTCCCAGCGGTGTACGGCATACATCAGCGGTGTATAACAATTTCCCAGCGGTGTATGGCATACATCAGCGGTGTATAGCGATTTCCCAGCGGTGTATAGCAATTCTTCAGCAGTGTATGGCAATTTATCAGCGGTCGTTGCCCAATCTCCCAAACGCAGCAAAGGCCCAACCGAGTCCGATTGAGCCTTTGCGGTGCTATGCGTGTGGCTATTTCTCCTTTCCCTTGCCCTTTCGCTTCTGCCCGCTAAAGCGTACGCGCTCGCTCTTGCTGCGGAACGCCTCCTTGCCCTTAAAGCTGTTCGCCTTAGGGCCTCCGGCGCTGCGGGCATCGGCAGGCTTGCCGCCGCCCTTGTACCAGAAGAAGGCGTCGCGCTGGCGCAGCTTCTCCTCGCGCGAGGTGGCCGTGTACACCGCCTGCATGGTGTAGGGGTCAATCCCAGCGTAGTAGATGGTCGACGATAGCGTCATGGGCGTAGGCGTAAAGTCCTGTACCTGCTCCAGCCTAAAGTCGAGGCGCTTGGTTCGCTCCACCAGGTCCTTCATGTCGCTGTCGTGGCAGGCGGGGTGGCTCGATATGAAGTAGGGGATTAGCTGCTCTTTAAGCCCATGTTTTTGGTTGATGGCATCGAAGTCCACCTTTAGCTGCTCGAAGAGCTTAAACGAGGGCTTTCGCATCATTTTTAGCACCTCGTCCGAGGTGTGCTCGGGGGCAACCTTCAATCGGCCCGACACGTGGTGCAGCATTACCTCCTCCAGGTACGACAGGTTGGCCGCGCTCGTCTTGTAGAGCCCGCCCATAAACAGGTCGTAGCGGATGCCGCTACCGATAAATATCTTTTTGATGCCCTTGATGGCTCTTGCCTTGCGGTACAGTTCCAGCAGTCGGGCGTGGTTGTTGTCCAGGTTCTGGCATACGTTCGGGAAGATGCACGAGGCCCTGCGGCACTTCTGGCACATCTCCTTCACGCGGCCCTCCATCTTGTACATGTTGGCCGATGGCCCGCCCAGGTCCGATATGTAGCCCTTAAATTCGGGGTGATGGGTGATCTCCTCGATCTCCTTAAGGATCGATTCCTCGCTGCGCGACGAGATGAACTTGCCCTGATGCGCCGAAATGGTGCAGAACGAGCAACCGCCAAAGCAGCCGCGGTGGGCGTTTACCGAAAACTTGATCATATCGTACGCCGGGATGGCCCCTTTACCGTTGTAACGCGGGTGGGGCAAGCGGGTGTACGGCAGGTCGAAGCTGTGGTCGATTTCCTCCTCCGTTAGGTAGGGGTATGGCGGGTTTACCACCACAACTCTATCCTCGAAAGCCTCAGCCAGATAGGCCGCCGCGTACTTGTTCGATTCCTCCTCTATATGCTTGAAGTTAAGCGCGAACTTAACCTTGTCTTCAACGCACTCTTCAAATGAATTTAAACGGATAAGTGGGTTTAAATGGCTTAGGTCGATGTCGTTTTCAGCTGTAAACGCCGTTTGGGGGATGTCTGTAAGCGTGTCAACGGTGTAACCATCGTTAAGCCTTCGGGCAATTTCCACAATGGGCTTTTCGCCCATGCCGTACACCAGCAGGTCGGCCTTCGATTCGGCCAGTATCGATGGTTTGAGCTTATCCTGCCAGTAGTCGTAGTGCGTAAGGCGGCGCAACGACGCCTCTATGCCGCCGATTACCACCGGAACGTCGGGGTATAGCTGCTTGCAGATGTTGCTGTATACGTAGGTGGCGTAGTCGGGACGCTGTCCGGCCTTTCCTCCGGCGGTGTAGGCGTCGTCGCTGCGCAGGCGTCGGTTGGCGGTGTAGTGGTTCACCATGCTGTCCATGCATCCGCCGCTGATAGCGAAGAACAGCCGTGGTCGCCCAAATTTCTTGAAGTCGCGGAGGTCGTCCTGCCAGTTGGGCTGGGGCACAATGGCCACGCGGAAGCCCTCGTCCTCTAGGATACGCCCAATTACCGCAGCGCCAAACGAGGGGTGATCGATGTAGGCATCGGCGCTAAAGAGCACCACGTCCACCTCGTCCCATCCGCGCTTCTCCATCTCCTTTTTCGAGGTGGGCAGCCAGTCGGTAATCTTCAGTCCCTCGCTATTTCGTATGTGCGACATTACGTAAAGTCATTCTAGTTAAGCTGCAAATATACGCTCTTTTTACATATGGCTAGAATCGTGATGTAGAGCCGCGATTAATCGCGGCTCGTATGGTAAACGAAAAAAGCCCAGCAGGAATACCTGCTGAGCTTTTAAAATCTAATATCTAGAATCTAAAATCGATTTCTACTTATCCAGCTTAACCTTTACGGCCATCGGTCCCTTTAAACCTTTTTCAACTTCGAAGGTAACCCTGTTGTTCTCCTTCACCTCATCAATAAGCCCATTAACGTGAACAAAGATGCTCTCCTGTGTCTTAAGATCCTTGATAAAGCCAAAGCCCTTAGACTCGTTGAAGAACGTTACAATTCCAGTTCGGGTCGTCGAAACGGGCTCGACTTCCGAATCCTTAGGAACGGATATTTGAATGTCGTCAAGGTCAATTTCAGCCTTGGTTGTAGGATCGGGAGGCGTAGAGGTAATCATGCCGTTTTCGTCAACGTAGGCAATCATGTCGTCGAGGCTGCTCCTGCCGCTTTCCTTACGCTCGAGCTTTTTCTGCTCCTTTTCCTTACGTTTTTGATCTTTCTTCTTTTGGACTTCTTTCTTGTTCCAAGAACCCGCTGGTCTTGCCATTTTACAGATGTTTTTTGGTTTTCAATACTACTTCCGCTATGAATTTAAAGTTAATATTCTTGTTCATAGACATTTTTCCAAAGATACTCAAAATAATGGGTTAATTGTGATGATTTTTTATTGGTGCGCTTTTTTCTTGGTATTATGTTGCTTAACGGATGATTTTACTTCGGGAAAGCGGCTGTTATTGCTCGCAAAATGACAAGCGCCACCTAAAAAGATGGCGCTTATTTGCGATGTGCATTAGATTATCTTTCGGAGAGCTCGCTATATTGCAGCATTCTTACCTTATATCGGTATAGGCTGCTGTCAGTGCTATTCTTTGATTAGCTCCTCTATGATTGCTGTCACCTCCTTCACCAGCTCGGTGTAGTGGCTGCCGGTTCCTGGACCCGAGAATCCGGTATGAACGGTTCTGATTTCACCCTTCTTATCGATGAAAACGGTGGTTGGGAATGCAACTACACCCTCGAATGGATAGAGCACCTCTTCCTTGTTCTTCTTGCTGCGTGGTCCAGCGTAGTAGAAGTTGTACTTGGCTCCGGTTTGGCTCACGAATCGTTGGATGCGGTACTTCGAGCTCTCGAGGTCGTTCTCCTCAAACATTAGCGATACAATCTCCAGCCCTTTGTTGTGGTACTTTTCGTAGAGCGACTGGTAGAGCTTAGTTTCGTCCAAACAGTTGGGGCACCACGATCCTGATGCTTGCACCACGAGAACCTTACCTTTTAGGCTTGGGTCATCGGAGGTGAAGGTTTTACCGTTTAGGTCCTTTACAGAGAATTTGAAGTTCTTAATACCGCTCTTTACCTTGATAAGATCTTTACTCTCGGCAATTTTTGCATTCTCGTCCTTTATTGCAATCCATGTTGGCTTATAAGCTGGGCTGGTCATCATTCTTCCGTTGATAATGCGACCATCGGTAGTTACTTCTGCAGTAAATATTGAGGCTCTACCACCGTCAAATCCTGACATGTAGAACTTGTTTCCTGCAATTTTACCTTCCAAAAAGCGCATATCTCCAGTTGGGTCCAGTATCGATCCGGTAAACTTTGCTCCCTGCTGCTTAAATTCGGCAACAAGAGAGTCGGCATTAGACGTGTTTGGATTAACGATGTACTTCCATCTTCCGGTTACGTTTACTTTTGGGGTTTCCTTAAACCAGGGGAAGCGATCGGTAACGTTCTTAAGTGCATAGAACTTGTACGATACACCTTTGCCTTTTCCCTTGGGGTAGTAGCGCCCCACAAGGCTGTCTCCTTTGACCTTAAAGGTAACCTCGCTCACAAACACGGGCATCTTAAAGAAGATGGAGTCTCCCTGTCGCTCAATCTCTTTTACAACAATCTTGTCTGCTGCCGATCGAATGTTAATAGTAGAAGGCTTACCCTTAATGCTCGATATACTCATGTTAAAGGGAACGTCCATTCCTTTCTCAGTAGGATCGAGCACGATTGCACCGAGCCAATTCCCGTTTAGTGCGGGATTAATCTGTGCTTTTAGGCTTATCCCAGAAAGGCAAATCCCAATTATGAGAAAATGTTTGAATTTCATAGCTAAGCTGGTTTATTAGTTATATTGGTGATTAGCTTATCATATTAACGCATCAACAACGAGCTGTCGCCGTAGCTCAGGAAGCGGTAGTTGTTTGCAAGTGCATGGTTGTATATATCTTTCCATCTTTCGCCAACCAGTGCAGATACCAGCAGCAGTAGCGTACTTTGTGGCTGGTGGAAGTTGGTAACCAATCCTTTGATCATTCGAACCTTGTAGCCGCTTACAATTATAATTTGTGTAGCAGCATGTAGCTCGTTCTTTTCCGTTCTTTCCAGATAGGAGATAAGCGCATTCATCGATTCTTCTGCCGAGTGCACCTCAGTATGCTGGTAGGGTTCCCATTGCTCAATGGGCTTTTCGAAGTTAGGGTTGCCGCTTCTGATTGCACGAACGCCATACCAGTAAAGGCTTTCGAGCGTTCGCATGCTGGTAGTACCTACCGAAATCACGTTTCCAAGATGCTTCCTAAGCTTCTTTAGCGATTCTAGCGTTACGGAAAAATGCTCGGTATGCATCTCGTGGTCGGCAACATCCTCCGTTTTAACGGGCTTAAAGGTGCCTGCGCCAACGTGTAGCGTAACCTCAGCAGTGTCAACACCGTTGCTTTTTAGCGTTTCGATGATGCTAGGGGTAAAGTGTAGCCCTGCGGTTGGTGCTGCAACCGATCCTTTATGCTTTGAGTACACTGTTTGGTAGCGATTTAGATCGATGTCTTCAGTATCTCTGTTGAGATATGGTGGAATTGGAATTGTTCCGCTTGCCTCAAGTATCTCGCTGAAGGTAAAATCGCCATCCCAGCTGAACATAATCAATACGTTATCGTTTGGCTTTTCTAGCTTTTGTGCTGTAAGGGTAACTGCTGTTCCCTTCAAATCGAGCTTTTTTTCAAGCGTGCTCTCTTTCCATTTCTTCAGATTCCCTACAATACACTTCCATGTAATGCTTCCTTTTGCTTGAAAAACAGACTCATAGTCCGAAGAGTCGGCTGGCTCTAGGCAAAATATCTCCACTCGGGCACCTGTAGAACGGAAGAACTCCATTCGCGCCTGTATCACTTTCGTATTGTTGAACACGAGCAAATCGCTATCTTGAAGCAGCGTTGGTAACTCTTTAAACTGTTTATCATCAATGTTATTTCCATTGAAGAAAAGCAGCTTAGAAAGGTCGCGCTCTTCAAGCGGGTACTTGGCTATTCGCTCATCCGGAAGGTCGTAGTTAAAGTCGCCTATTGCGATATGCTGGGCATGGGGAGTCATCATTATAAATATTTATGTAGCGGAAACCCCGCAAAAATACTACTTTTGTTCTCCATTTAGGTTTCATTTATCATTTAAAAAAGATGAACTGCAAGATAGGCGATAAGGTGCGCTTTTTGAACTCGGTAGGCGGTGGTATTGTCGTTCGCTTTATGAACAAGAATATCGTTGCAGTACAGGATGAGGATGGGTTCGAAATCCCTGTTTCGATTAACGAGATTGTGGTAATTAACGATAAGAACGACAACATTTTCACCTCAGAAAGCTACGCTCATAGGCCTTCGTCTGTGGTAAACGAACCGAAAAAGGATGAGGAAGAGGATGAAGATGAGTTTCCTGATTTCTACGTTCCTGAGCGTAGGCAAGAGGAGGCTATCGATCCAACAACCAACAACTACAACGTTCTTTTGGGCTTTGTTCCGTTTAATAAGCAGAACGCATCGACTGCCGATTTGGATATCTATATCATTAACGATGGTGACTACCGAATTGCTTATTCTATAGGTAAGTGGACGGATAAGGAGCTGCTAAAGCCAATCGGTTCCGGCTTAATGGAACCTGATAGCAAGGAGCGCATTTGCACCTTGAATCGCGAAGACTTTTCGAAGCTTCAGGTGTTTAACGTTAGCCTTATCTACTTTAAGAATAGGGATTTTATTCCGGTGATACCCGATCAGGTAAACTTAGAGCTTAATCCTCTCAAATTTGTAAAGGCTAATAGCTTTAAGGCAAACGATTACTTCGACGAGGAGGCGGTAGTTTTCACAGTATCAACAAGCGCAAAGTCTTCTGAACCAGTGCTAACAATCTCTCCAAAGGATATTGAAAGCGCTCTGAAGGAGAAAAAAGATGTTCGTCCGGTTTTGAATTTGAAATCAACCCCAGAACAAGAGGAGATAGACCTACATATAGAGGCGCTTACCGAAAATTCGGCAGGATTATCTAATGGTGAGATACTTGAGATGCAAATGGCTCGCTTTACTACCGTTCTTGAAGGTGCTATTATATCAAAAACCAAGCGAGTAGTATTCATACACGGCGTTGGTAATGGTAAGCTAAAGCACGAAATCCGCAAAACGTTGGAACGTAAGTATCCTAAGCTAAGGTTTCAGGATGCCTCGTTTAAGGATTACGGCTACGGAGCTACCATGGTAATTTTGAAATAGGATATTTTTACGATATAAAAGGATTGGCAATCTGCCGCTAGCAGCAAGACTGCTGGAGGAAAGTCTGGGCAGCATAGAGCATCACGCTTCCTAACGGGAAGATACTCGCAAGGGTATAGTAGTGTAACAGAGAATAACCGCCCTGCTTGCAGGGTAAGGGTGAAAAGGTGGGGTAAGAGCCCACCGGTAGCCATGGCAACATGGTTAGCCGTACGCCTGGTGAGCTGCAAGACCATGTATACCGACGCTTAGGGTTGCTCGCTCAAGTCGGGGGGTAGGTCGCTAGAGCTGACAGGTGACTGTCAGTCGAGATAAATGGCAGAGCCTCGCAAGAGGAACAGAACCCGGCTTATCGCCAATCCTTTTTTGTTTTACAGCAGCAAGCGCTCGACTATTATGTTAAGCGCTTGCTTTGTTTTATATATCAGCTAGATAAGCCGAATAGTTAGTATTGATAGGAGGGGTTGACAAAATTTTCCTCTCCATAGTCATTATTTATAGTAAGATTGTCCGATTGTTTTCTTTTTACTACAATCATTCAACTTAATTTAATTCTACAATTGTAATAATTACGTGAAATTACACATGTAACCAAAAACAAAGAGTTTACCTTTTTGTAAGTTACATGTGTATACTTCGCTTGTGATTAATTTCTCCGGGCATTTACATTTGCAAACCCTCTAAAATTAAGTAGTAATTCAAATGTAAACACTCCGTATTTTGCAATTTATATATCTGTTTAGTAGAACTATACATGCATTAATTAACTAATAGAGTTAAGCATTTTGGCAGTCTTCCTTCAATAAAGCTACAAATCGTGTATATTGTACAGTATATATCAATTAATACCAGTATATTACACTATTTTATTAAACTTATACTTTACTATTGACTATGGCTATATATAATTAGGTACTGTTCTCCCTAATCCAAAGAGCTTATTATAACCGTATTTAATGGCTCTATAAGGTCTTTAGTGATTGTTCGCCATAAACAACCACATTCATTCATCTTCAAGCCTAATAATGCGTTTAACTTTCTATTTTTAGACCTAAATACTACTGATGTAACAGGCTTTAGAGGTTTCTAGTGACCTTGTTTTCACATACAGCATTTCCTAGATGTAACGAGCCTAGAATTGTTCAATAAACACCGATTGTCATCAAACGATGTTCTATAAATGTAAACAACAAGAAAACATATGTAAACACACGATAATTACACATGTAAAATATATTTTATTACATTTGTAACATCTAACGTTTACAGGTATGAACGATCGTTTAGACAAGCTTTTACTGGCAGAACAGCTTACTCCTGCAAAATTTGCCGATATTATCGGGGTTCAGCGCTCGAGCATTTCACATATAGTTTCCGGTCGAAACAAGCCCAGCTTCGACTTTATAGCAAAGGTGCTGCAACGATTTCCTAGGGTTAACCCTGACTGGTTGATACTTGGCAAGGGCGAAATGTACAAGCAAATGGTACAGGCTTCTCTATTTGATGTGCCTGTAGTAAAGCAACTTGTCCCCGAACAGGAATCGAATCAAGAGATCGTAAAACAAGAAAGTGTGGCAGATATTTCTGCTGCCGAAGAAGTTGTATCAAAAGAGTCTCCTACTCAAAACACCGAGGTAGAATCCTCGTATCCTATTGATATAAAGGCGTTCGACAAGGAAGTGGAACGTATTGTAGTATTTTATAAGGATAGAACCTTTAGAAGCTACACTCCATCAAAAGAGTAATTGCTATCTTTGCATAAAATTACAACCATGTATCGCAGTATATTTCGACCTATTCTATTCCGATTCTCTCCGGAAACCGCCCATAACATCATCTTTTCTAACATTAAAATATGGCGTCATATTCCTGGATTTCAAGCCATTCTAAGCAGCCTGTTTAAGGTTAGAAATCCAAAATTGGAGCGGACTTTATGGGGTATTAAGTTTCCTACTCCTGTAGGATTAGCTGCCGGTTTAGATAAAAATGCCACAGGGTACGATGTATTCGACGCCATGGGCTTTGGATTTATTGAAGTAGGAACTGCAACCCCTAAGGCTCAGCCCGGCAATCCTAAACCCCGATTATTCCGCTTGGTAAAGGATAATGCCATTATCAATAGAATGGGATTCAACAATATAGGTGCTGATGCTATTGCAAAGAACTTACAGAAATCCTACCGTAAAGGTCTGGTAATTGGCGGTAATATTGGAAAGAATACTGCAACAACAAACGAAAATGCAGCTGAAGACTACGAAAAGAGCTTTGCGGCACTATACGACCATGTCGATTACTTTGTGGTAAACGTTAGCTGCCCAAACATAGCCAACCTTACTAAGCTGCAAAATTCCGATTCGCTCGGTGATATCGTAAACCGCTTAGTCGATTATAGAAAAAAGCAGAAGGTGTACCGACCAATTCTCCTAAAGATTTCTCCCGATTTAAGCTTCGAACAGATCGACGATTCGCTTAACATAATCAACCAGTTTTCTTTGGATGGAATTGTTGCCGTTAACACAACGACTGGGCGTGATGGATTGTCGGAAAGGCAGGATAAGCTGGATGTAATTGGCAACGGCGGGCTAAGCGGTAAGCCGCTGACATCAAGATCAATTGAGGTTGTTCGCTACATTAGCATGAAAACAAACGGCCAGATGCCGATAATTGGAGTTGGCGGTATCATGACAGTAGACGATGCTCTGAACATGCTTCGTGCGGGTGCGTACCTAATTCAGGTTTACACGGGCTTTATTTATAGCGGCCCGCAGCTGGTGAAGGATATCCACAAGGCGATTATTAAAGAATTTTAAATACGCGCAACGAGTGAGAAAAGGTCGGAAAATATTACCGGCCTTTTTCATTTAATGGCGGTAATATCGGCAAACTCTGCTAATTTTGCCATCCAAATTTAAAGGTTACAATGAGCTTAGAACAAGAGATTAAGCGTCGAAGAACATTCGCAATTATTAGCCACCCGGATGCCGGTAAAACCACCCTTACAGAAAAGCTGCTGCTTTTTGGCGGTGCAATTCACGTTGCTGGTGCCGTTAAATCGAACAAGATTAAGAAGGGAGCCACATCCGACTTCATGGAGATCGAGCGTCAGCGCGGTATCTCTGTGGCAACTTCGGTTATGGGCTTCGAGTACAACGATATTAAGGTTAACATCCTAGATACTCCTGGTCACGAAGACTTTCAAGAGGATACCTTTAGAACGCTTACCGCAGTAGACAGCGTAATTATTGTAATCGACTGCGCAAAGGGGGTCGAGGCGCAAACCCGTAAGCTGATGAACGTTTGCCGTATGCGCAATACGCCGGTTATCGTGTTCATCAACAAGCTCGACCGTATTGGTAAAGACCCTTTCGAGCTGCTCGACGAAATTGAGGAGGAGCTAAAGATCAAAACGCGCCCGCTAAGCTGGCCTATCAGCATGGGACCATCCTTTAAGGGCGTGTACAACATGTACGAGCGCAATCTTAACCTCTTCTTTTCGGAGGATAAGACCGTTGTAACCGACGACGTTGTTAAGATCGACGACATATCATCCCCAGAGCTGGACACGTACGTTGGCGACTACGCCGAAAAGCTGCGCGAAGACGTAGAGCTGGTAGAGGGCATTTACCCCGAATTCGACATCGACACGTACCGTCGAGGCGAGCTGGCGCCCGTATTCTTTGGCTCGGCGCTCAACAACTTTGGCGTTAAGGAGCTGCTCAACTGCTTCTGCGACATCGCACCTTACCCTCAGAAAACGGTTACCGATGCCCGCGAGATCGACCCTTTTGAGGAGAAGCTTACCGGCTTCATCTTTAAGATCCACGCCAACATGGATCCTAACCACCGTAACAGAATTGCCTTCTTGAAGATATGTTCGGGAACATTTGAGCGTAACAAGCCATACTTCCACGTAGGCAGCGGAAAATCGTTACGATTCTCCAGCCCTAATGCCTTTATGGCATCTAAGAAGGAGGTGGTAGATTTTGCCTACCCTGGAGATATTGTTGGCTTGCACGATACGGGTAACTTTAAAATTGGCGATACCTTTACCGAAGGCGAGAAAATCAACTTTAAAGGAATCCCCAGCTTCTCGCCAGAGCTCTTCCAGTACATCGAAAATGCCGATCCGCTTAAGTTTAAGCAGCTGGCAAAGGGTGTAGACCAGCTCATGGACGAGGGGGTTGCCCAGCTCTTCACCCTAAAAATGAATGGCCGTAAGATTATCGGCTGCGTGGGCGCGCTACAGTTCGACGTAATCCAGTACCGTCTGGAGCACGAGTACACCGCCAAGTGCCGCTACGAGCCCATATCGCTGTACAAGGCGTGCTGGATTGAGAGCGACAACAAGGAGCAGCTCGACGACTTCATGCGCCGCAAGTACACGCACGTGGCGCTCGACAAGCACGGCAGAAACGTGTTCCTGGCCGACTCGCCCTACTCGCTGCAGCTCGCGCAGGAGAAGTTTACCGACATCAAGTTCCACTTCACCTCGGAGTTTTAATTCCGATCGAGAAAAAGGAATCATCATAGAAAAAACAGAAAACGGATGGCTATCTTAGCGTATCCGTTTTTTTTATTTTACAACCATGAAGAAGTCACTAGCAAGCGATAACTATTCCGGAATCCACCCAATTATCCTGGAGGCGATAGCCAGCGCCAACCACGGGCATGTATCCTCGTATGGCCACGACGAGTACACGCATAAGGCCGAGCTGCTGTTTAAGCAACACTTTGGCGACCACGTGGAAGTTTTCTTTGTCTTCCTAGGAACCGCCGCCAACGTGCTAAGCATCTCGTCGGCTCTTCGTTCCTACGAGGCGGTGCTCTGTACCGATCTCGCCCACATCAACACCGACGAGTGCGGCGCTCCCGAGCATTTCGGCGGATTTAAGCTGCTAACCGTCCCTACGTCCGATGGTAAGCTCGATGTTGATAAGGCAAAGAGGTACCTGCAAAACGTAGGCTTCGAGCACAACGTGCAGCCTAGGCTGGTAAGCATCTCGCAGACAACCGAATTGGGTACCGTTTATTCCGTTAAGGAGATTAAGGCGATTGCCGATTTTGCCCACAGCAACGGTATGTTCCTTCATGTTGATGGTGCACGACTTTCGAATGCTGCCGCTGCTCTACAGCTGCCATTCCGTGATTTTACAACCGACCTAGGGGTTGATGTCATCTCGTTTGGCGGAACCAAGAACGGGATGATGCTTGGCGAGGCAGTTATCTTCAACAATACCGATTTGGCCAACGATTTTAAGTACCTGCGCAAGCAGTCGATGCAGCTCGCCTCCAAGATGCGGTTCATCAGCGCGCAGTTCATCGCCTACCTTACCAACAACCACTGCATCGGCACAGCCGCCCACGCCAACCAGATGGCCGCCTACCTGAAGCAGCGGCTTACCGCATTCCGTCAGGTTACCATCACCCAACCCGTTGATGCCAACGCCGTCTTCGCCGTATTTCCCAAGGATATAAGGGAGACCCTTTTAGAGGAGTCGTTCTTCTACCTGTGGGATGAGGAGAAAAACGAGGCGCGCTGGATGACCTCTTGGGATACAACTACCGAAGATATCGACCGGTTTGTTGATGTTCTGGCCACGGCGCTAAAATAGGCTATTGATGCTGCGAGCGGCAGGCGCTATTTTGTGTGCTGCCGTATCCAGCCTGAGCTCTAGGGCTTCCAGACTCAGCTCTAGAGCAACCAGACTGAGTGCTAATGCGTCCAGTCCGAGCTCTAGAGCAACCAGACTGAGTACTATTGCTTCCAGTCTCAGCTCTAGGGCTTCCAGTCTGAGTACTATTGCTTCCAGTCTGAGTTCTAGATCAACCAGAATGAGTGCTAGAGCAACCAGTCCGAGTTCTAGAGCTACCAGTCTGAGCTCTAACGCTTCCAGACTGAGTACTATTGCTTCCAGTCCGAACTCTATTGCTTCCAACCTGAGTTCTAACGCTTCCAGTCCGAACTCTAGAGCAACCAGCCTCAGCTCTACTGCTACTAGTCCGAGCTTTAGGGCAACCCGCCTGAGATTTTTCACTTCAAATCCTAGTCATATTTCTTCGAAGCTGATATCTTTTTGACTGGTACCATCACTAGACGCTGTTCTGGTGCCGCCAGTTCGGTAAAAGGTAAGGAACACCCGTCCTGTTCTGCTGCTTGATCACCCTGAATGGTGGGCGAAAGGAGGCATTTTGTTAAAAAAACGGTTTTTGCTTAAATAAAATTCGGTTTGTAAGTTTCGTTTTATATTTTGCGACGGCTTATTGAGAGGGATTGTCATGAAGAGGGGAAGACTGGTTTTATACTGTATTGCTGTTGGGGTATTTTTTCTAGCTGGTTCAGAAAGTACAATTGCAAAGGCTACAACACCTGTAAAAGGGTCTTCGGCAGCAGGCGAATCCGCTACTGCAGAAGCGGCAGCGTTGGCTGAGGTTGCTGCTGTAGATAAAAATATCAAGACTTTTATAACCAAATCGAAGATTAAAGGTGCTTCGTTGGCTGTGGTTAAGGATGGAGCAATAGTTTATGCAAAAGGATATGGCTATGCAAATGTTTCGAGCAAGGAGCCGGTAGAGCCCTACCACCTTTTTCGAATTGCCTCTGTATCCAAGCTCATTACCGCAACCGGCATCATGCAGCTGGTTAAGGCTGGGGTTCTCTCCCTCGACCAGAAGGTCTTTGGCCCCGAAGGCATCCTTAACGATCCGGTGTACTCTTCCTATAGAGATCCTCGTTACGAAAAGATCACCGTAAAGATGCTGCTCAACCATAGCGGCGGATGGAGCGGTCGAAGACCCGATCCAATGTTTTGTAAGGAACTAGTGTCTAGAACAATTTCAAAACCACTGCCGCTATCCTTTCCCGATATTGTAAGCTACGTATTTCGGAATAACCTCGATTTTGAGCCGGGATTAAGGAGTTCCTACTCTAATTTTGGATACGTTCTGCTCGGTGAAGTAATCAGGAAGGTTTCCAAAATGGACTATGAAACCTACATAAAAAGAAAGGTATTTATGCCCCTAGGCATCAGCACGGCCTTTTTATCGAATAACTATCCCGAAGATAAGCATCCCAACGAGGTGTCGTACTACGATCTAAGAGGAAATGGCATCGTTCCAGCATGGGATGGTTCGGGTCAAATGGTGCCCCGTAATGCTGGTGGAAACGACCTTAGAATGCTTGGTCCTGCAGGCGGTTGGGTTGCCTCATCTGTCGATATTGCCAAGCTGCTTATAGGTGTTGCCGGCTACGAAAAGCATAACATCATCCCCAAAGATCTGATTAGCGAGATGACTACGCGCCAAACCTACGTGCAGCCCTTGGGATGGATTGGTTCCGATAATAACGGACGATACTGGAGAAGCGGTTCGCTCTCTGGAACATCCGCAATGGTTGTAAAGGAAAAGAATGGCCTCTCGTGGGTCTTCCTTTCGAATACAAGCACTAGGGCGGGCAACAAGCTTCCGCACATTATTGATGCTGTGGTGCATCGTTCCATCAGCAAGGTTCAAACCTGGCCAAATGTAAAGTTGTGGTCGTTTACCAATCAGCTCGATTCGCTTCAGAACCTTTAGCCTAGCATTAAAGGGGAGTAACAATAGGGCTTTTCTGCTATCTTTGCAAATAAAAATGGTTGAAGTAAACTGTATAGGACAAAAGTGTCCGCTTCCCCTGATAAGCACAAAAAAGGCTTTGGTTGAGCATCCTAACGAAGTTCTTGTAATTACGATTGACAACGAAATATCTTGCTCTAACCTTGAATCCTACCTTACCGATAATGGTGTTGAATTTTCGGTGGTTAAGAATGGTACGCTGAGCACGATAACAACAGGAAGCAAATCAACCATTACGCCACTCAAAGAGCCCGAGCCATACTGTTCAACCTCAAGCGACCAAGGTTATATTGTAGTTCTTGATGGAACGGAAATGGGGCAGGGGAGTAGCGAGCTGGGAACTATTCTTTTAAAAGGATTTCTTACCGCACTTTCCGAGAACGATTCATTGCCGGTTGAGCTTATCTGCTACAACGGAGGTGTTAAGTTGGCTTCAAGTGATTCAGCATTCTGCGAATACCTTAAGAAGCTGAACGGTAAAGGCGTTAAGGTTACCCTTTGCGGCACCTGTGTCGATTTTTATGGCATAAAAGAAACGCTTGCAGTAGGCGAAATATCGAACATGTACTACATTCTTAACAGGCTAAGCTCTTCATTAAAAATAGTAAAGCCATAGCAATGAATGGATACTTCGACAATTCATCTACGAGTTTCCCAAAGCCGAAAGAAGTTGGCGAATGGATTACCAGGTACCTTAGCACAGGAGGAACTTATGGGAGGTCGGGGCATCATAAAAGCTTTGAAGTTGCTCAAGTAGTAGAGAATACCCGCGATTTACTCTCATCTATGATGGGAATCGGCAAACCTGAAAATCTGGTGTTTTGCAGTTCAGCAACCGAAGGGGCAAATACAATTTTAAAAGGGTTCCAATTTAAGCATAAGCGTGTTTTGGTTGATTCTATGAGCCATAATGCGGTTACGCGCCCGCTGCACTACTTAAAGGAGGCTATTGGTCTTGAATATGACATTATACCCCATTTTAACGATGGCTTAATAGATGTTGATGGACTGAAATCCATGGTTGATTTTTCTGTTGATATGGTTATTGTTAACCATGTCAGCAATGTAAATGGAATCATTCAGGATATCAACAAAGTAAAGAAAGCCATTGGGGATATTCCTCTTCTTTTGGACGCCTCTCAATCGGCAGGTAAAGTTTGCATTAAAGCTGATAACTGGGGTGTAGATTACCTCTTTTTTACGGCTCATAAAGGACTTTTAGGACCAACAGGAGTAGGAGCGTTTTTTGCATGTGATCCTTCAACTCTTAGCCCTTACAAGCATGGAGGAACAGGTAGCAACTCTGAGTCTGAATTTATGCCGTCCTGCAATCCGGATAA
Organism: Acetobacteroides hydrogenigenes; assembly: GCF_004340205.1. Lineage (NCBI taxonomy): Bacteria > Pseudomonadati > Bacteroidota > Bacteroidia > Bacteroidales > Rikenellaceae > Acetobacteroides > Acetobacteroides hydrogenigenes. The sequence goes on along the minus strand of NZ_SLWB01000013.1, from coordinate 27,708 downwards.
ATTTGAAGCTGGAACCCCAAACTCTTTGGGCATTTTCGGGCTTTACGGAGCATTAAGCGCTAATGTTATTCCTGCACATTCAAAGGATGATTTTAGGCTTCTTCTAAATAGAATTAAGCTGCTAAGTAATTACGAGGTTTATTGTGCTCAAGATTTTGAAAATCAGTCTGAACTTTTTTCATTAGAGCATAAGGTTAAGAGCAACGACGATTTTGCATATATCTTAGATAGTACTTACAATATTCAGGTTCGAAGTGGTTTACATTGTGCCCCATTTGCACATAAAGCATTGGGCACTTTTCCAGCTGGATCTGTAAGATTTTCGGTATCTCCATTTCACACCCCAGAGGATTTTGAAAACCTCTGTAGCATATTGGAGGAAATCTGCTAGCATGCCAATACTTCTTTTTAAAAACGTTAGAGCTGTTATAGAAGCAGAAAAGTTGCTGGTTGCTGCAGGGGTAAGCGTTGTAATTCGACCTGTCCCTACAAACATTTCGAGTGAGTGTGGAATGTGTATTCAAATGAGTATTGAAGACTCAAATAAGGGATGTGATTTACTACGTGAAAAAGAAATTTTATTTCAGCTAATTGAACAGTAGATAAAATGATAGATCTTCTAACAACTTTTGAGTATGGAGGATGTTCGGCAAAACTATCGGCTAAAGAGTTGGATAAGTTGCTTGCTAGTTTCCCCATGTTTAAGGATCCTAATATAATAGTAGACAATTCGCTGCATGATGATGCTGGTGTCTATAAAGTGTCGGACGACCTAGCTCTAATATTTACAACGGACTTTTTTCCTCCAATTTGTTCCGATCCGTTTACCTTTGGAAGGATAGCTGCCGCAAATTCTCTAAGCGATGTTTATGCTATGGGAGGAACTCCCTTTATGGCGCTTAACATAAACATGTACCCATCTTCGCTACCAGTCGAAGGATTGTCTGAAATTATTCGGGGAGGGAACGAAATCGCTCTAGAAGCAAGCGTAGCAATCCTTGGAGGTCATACCATTGATGATGCTGTTCCTAAGTATGGCATGGCCGTAGTTGGCCGTGTAAATCCGAAAAAAATAATTACGAATTCTGGGCTAAAGGCTGGGCAAAAGCTGATCCTCACAAAGCCACTCGGAACGGGTGCCATTCAGGCTGCGCAAAGAGTAGGTTTGGCATCTAAAGAGCAAGTGGATGAGATATTGGTATCGATGTCTACCTTAAATGCACGTTCGATGGATGTTTTGATGCAATTCAATCCCACTGGAGGAACCGATATTACAGGATTTGGATTAGGGGGGCATACGTTTAGGATGGCAAAGGCAAGTAATGTAAGTATCGAAATCTACCAAAATCGGCTACCCTATTTTAGCGGAGTAAAGCAGATTTACGAAATGGGCTGCATTCCTGGAGCATCCTTTAGAAATAGGGAATTCTTGGGTGATAATATCGAATTTGCAGACAACCTCTCGTATGAGGAAAAGATGCTTATTTTCGATGCGCAAACATCAGGTGGATTGCTCTTTGGTGTGGATGGTGATTTTGCAGAACAGGCCATTGAAAAGTTTAAAAGCAGCAGCTTAGAAGGCTGGATTGTGGGGGAAGTTAGGCCCAAAGAAGAGAAGATTGTTTATGTTAAATAAAAAGAGCGAGAAATTCTCGCTCTTTTTATTTAATCATCATTTTCATCGTATGAATCATCGGCAGAATCAGGGAATTCATCGGAGTCTGAATCTGAATCTTCACTTCCGAAAATGTCCTTATCTTCATCTTCACCCTTTATGCGATTATCTATCTTAACGTCAACCTTTATAAGGTAGCTTGTTTCTGGCGTATCCAGTGTTATCGCATAAAAAAAGTCACCCGTTGGCTTTTCAACCTTAATTACATAATCTCCCCAGCCATTGGGGTACTTCTTCTTAACTTCCTCAAGAATTTCTGGCGATAAATTCTTGTAGCTAGTTACCACTCTTTTTTTATTAGCAGTCTTTCTTTCCATACAATGATCTGTTGTCCTTGAATTCAACTGCAATAATACATCAAAAAATAATATTGAATCAATACCAAAACAGAAAAAAAAATTTCAAAGTTTGATAGAATTTTCTATATCCATTCGCATCTTTGAGCGAACCAAATTTTAGGAATATATGAAAAAGGTATTTTTTCTGATTTTCATAGCATTGTGCGTCCAAAATCTTTCTGCGCAGGAAAGTAAGAGCCCTGAAAAGATTTATAATCCAGCGCTTAACGCAAAAAACGACATTGATCTAGCTGTAAAGAAATCTAAGGCTGAAGGTAAAAATGTAATGATTCAGATTGGAGGAAATTGGTGTCCTTGGTGTATTAGGGTGCATAAGTTCATGGATGCTGATCCTGAAATAAGCCAAGCACTTAAAAGCAACTATGTTTTTGTTCTTGTGAACTACAGCAAAGAAAATAAAAACGAAGAGGCAATAGAGCAACTACAGAATCCAACCCGTTTTGGTTTTCCTGTATTTGTAGTGCTTAATGCTGATGGTAAGGTTATTCATATTCAGGACTCAGGATATCTCGAAGATGGGAAATCCTACAGCAAGGAAAAGCTGATGCGCTTTATAAAATTGTGGACACCCAAGGCTATTTCTGGTGAAAAATAATATCTCAATGTATTTGTCTTATAATGTATATTATGATAAATAAGATAAGTATAAAATAAGGGGCTTATATGCCCCTTATTTATTTCTACTATAGAGCTTGAAGTAATTCGTTAAACTCATCATACTTCTTCTTCATCTCTGGATTTTCATTTCTAAAGCGGAAGTAGATATTTTTCATTGCTTCTACAGTGCTCTTATCTTTTGGATTGATGCTGTAGGCTTGGCTGAATTTTTCAAGAGCAATTCTGAATTGGTCATCTGCAAGTTTAACCAGTCTGTCGTATTCTGCCTGGTTATTCATGTCAACTTTATTTGATTGACCAACATATTCTGCTCCAACGTTATAATAAACAATCCCAAGGTTGCTCCAAGCTTCGAAATATTTAGGATTCACCTCAATAGCCTTGTTATAAGCCGCTATTGCATTATCAGTCTCTTTGAACTTATCGTAGAAGGTGCCTTTTACAAAATATAGAGATGGATTCTTTGGGTCTAAGCTGATAGCCTTATCCAAGTATGGAACTATGTTCTTAGGATCCTCATTTTGGCTTATATAAAGATTGATAATGGCAAAAATGATAGAAGTATTGGCAGGATATAGTTCAAGGCCCTTAATTAGCACTTCTTTTGCCTTTGTAGGTTCTTTTGCTCCGTTATAAGCTTCTCCAAGAATTTTGTAAACTTCTCCATTTTGGAAGCTCTTGTTGTCAAGGCATGCTTGGCCAAACTTAATTGCTTGATTGAAGTTGCCTGATTCGAGATATGCATAAGCGGCATAGTATGCTGCAGTTGTGTCAGGTGCATTAACGGCTTGGTTTGCAGAACACTGGTATGCAAATCCATAGTTTTCAGCGGCTTCTGCTTTATTTGAAGCATTGTATGCGTTATTCCCATTCTTAAAGAAGTAGTTCTTGTAAGTAATGTAAATATCTTTAGCCTTTTTTGCAGATTTTGGATCAAGGCTAACTGCTTTCTCAATAGCTTCGAATCCTGTTACTAATGGCTTTTGTACTCCTGAATCCTTAATGTTCCAGTAAAGAAGTTTTCCTCCTTCAAAGAAAAGGTCGATATAAGCAAATTCCATTTTCGTTAATGTTCTTCCATTAACCTCTACATCCGAAGTGCTAGATGGCTTGCCTATTAGTAGTTCAACCTCCTTATCAGACATTCCAGGATATGCGCCTGCTAGTGGAGCTTCAGAGATTTCTCCAAAAAGTTGGGCTCTCTTTAACCAAGTCTTATAGCTTGCGCCTGCCTTCGCATCAGCAATTTCAGAATTGCTCTTTTCGACTTTTGCTTTAATATTTTCAGGATTATAATCCTTTTGAGCAAAGCCCAAATTAAATGCAAATGCAAATGCAATTGCAAATGTGAACTTTTTCATGGGTAACAAAGTATTAAATTTGTGTTTACTATTCTAGTTCTTCACTGATCTCCGTGTTTTCAGCCACATCAGTAGATTTCAGCAATTCCTCATCTTTGTCTTCCGATTTAGGAACGCTTGCTACAGATGCTATTGAATCGTTACTTCTTAGGTTTATGAGCTTTACTCCCTGAGTTGCCCTTCCAGTAATGCGAATATCAGAAATTGCAAGTCGAATTGTTAGACCAGACTTATTGATGATCATCAAATCGTTCTGATCGGTAACATTTTTTATTGCAATAAGCATGCCTGTTTTTTCGGTGATATTCATGGTACGAACGCCCTTCCCTCCTCGGTTTGTAATCCGATATTCATCTAACAATGAGCGCTTTCCATATCCATTCTCCGATACAACAAGAATGTTTTCTAACTCTTGATTATCAACGCAAACCATACCAACAACTTCATCGGTGTCGGACATTGTAATTGCTTTAACACCGGCACCTGTACGACCTATTGCTCGTATCTTATCTTCATTAAAACGAAGCGCCTTCCCTTCTTTCGAGGCTATTAAGATCTCGTTACTTCCGCTTGTTAGTAAAGCCTCAAGTAGTTGATCGCCATCTTTAATGGTTATTGCATTTACTCCGTTTGTACGAGGACGAGAGTATGCTTCGAGCTTCGTTTTCTTAATAATTCCTTTTTTGGTGCACAGCACAATGAAGTTGTTCTCGATGTACTCTTTTTCAGTGAGCCTTTTTACATTCATGTAAGCTTTTACCTTATCGTTTGGCTCAATGTTTAGCACATTTTGAATTGCTCTTCCTTTTGATGCTTTTGTACCTTCTGGAATATCGTAAACTTTCAACCAGTAGCACCTGCCATTTTCAGTAAAGAACAGCATGGTATTGTGCATACTAGTTACGTAAATATGCTCAATAAAATCTTCGTCGCGAGTTGTACTACCCTTGGAGCCAACTCCGCCTCTCGACTGTGTTCTGTATTCGCTTAGAGGGGTACGTTTAATATAACCTAAATGAGATATGGTAATTACCACATCTTCATCAGCATAGAAGTCTTCTGGGTTAAACTCCTCAGCATTATGAACGATCGTGGTTCTTCGCCCATCGCCGTACTTTTCCTTAATTTCTAAAAGTTCATCCTTTATAACTTGCATTTGAAGTGCTGGATCTGCAAGGATGGCACGGAGATGGTTAATAAGCTTAAGAAGTTCGTCGTATTCGCTTTGTAGTTTTTCTCTCTCAAGACCTGTTAGGCTGCGTAAGCGCATATCAATTATGGCTCGAGCCTGAATCTCGGTTAAATCAAGCCTTTCGATAAGCGTGTTCTGTGCTTCATCTGGCGTTTTTGAGTTGCGGATAATGGAGATAACCTCGTCAAGGTGATCAAGTGCTTTCAGCAACCCTTCAAGGATATGAGCACGTTTCTCTGCTTGCTCTAGTTCGAATTGTGTACGACGTATAATTACTTCGTGACGATGACGTACGAAGTATTTTATAAGTTGTTTGAGGTTTAACGTTCGTGGACGACCATCGACTAGCGCAATGTTGTTTATTGGGAATGAAGATTGTAATTGAGAATGCTTATAAAGGTTGTTAAGCACCACGTTTGCAACGGCATCCTTCTTTAGGATAATTACAACGCGCATTCCATTACGATCCGACTCATCATTGATGTACGAAATTCCTTCTATTTTTTTATCATTAATAAGGTCTGCAATCTTTTTTATCATTTCAGCCTTATTGACCATGTAAGGGATTTCACTAACAATGATCTTTTCACGACCAGATTCCGTTACCTCGATTTCTGTCTTTGAACGAATTACAACCTTACCTTTCCCTGTTTCAAATGCATCTCTAACCCCTTGATAACCATAAATGATACCTCCTGTTGGAAAGTCAGGTGCTTTTATGTATACCATTAACTCTTCAATGGTTATATCGTTATTATCGATATAGGCGCATGTTGCATCTACAATTTCGGAAAGGTTATGGGGAGCCATGTTGGTAGCCATACCTACAGCAATACCCGATGATCCATTTAATAGAAGCATAGGGATTTTAGAAGGAAGAACAACTGGTTCCTCAAGCGTATCGTCGAAGTTAGGCTTAAAGTCTACTGTATTTTTCTCTAGGTCTGCAAGTGCTTCCTCTGCCAATTTTTTAAGACGTGCTTCTGTATAACGCATTGCAGCAGGGCTATCGCCATCAACCGAACCAAAGTTACCCTGTCCTTCTACAAGAGGGTATCGCATAGACCATTCCTGAGCCATACGAACCATTGCATCATACACAGAGGTGTCTCCGTGAGGGTGAAATTTACCAAGGACTTCACCTACAATTCTTGCGGATTTCTTATACGGGCGATTAGAGTAAACTCCTAATTCATTCATCCCGAAAAGCACACGTCTATGTACAGGCTTTAGTCCATCTCGAACATCTGGGAGTGCACGAGCCACAATAACCGACATTGAATAGTCGATGTAAGCGGTTTTCATCTCCTCTTCAATGTTGATTTTAATGATCTTTTCTCCTTGACTCATATTATATTATCTCTCTAATATTGGCAAATTTAGAGCGCTAAGTTACTCAATTAGCCGTTAAAATCATTGCGTTTGGCAAATGATTTTAAACAATTATTAAATTTATTCGTTATGTATAAAATTACAAAAAAAGACTTATCTTACAAATAAGTTTATCATCAGCACACTTGTAATTAAGAAACTGATGGATAATTTAGTATCAAAATTTTAGGAGGTATGGATTCAAAATTCAGCGATAAAATTAAAAACGTAATTTCTTACAGCAAAGAGGAAGCCATACGACTTGGTAATCAATCGATTGGAGCAGAACACTTGTTGTTGGGAATAATTAGAGAAGGAACAGGGGTGGCAATGGAAATTCTCAAAGATTTGGAGGTTGATGTGGACACACTCAAAAACTCGATAGAAACTAAGGTCCGTAAGGATGCGACTTTACCTATAACCGATATAGAAAACGTAAACCTGCTAAAATCGGCTGAACGTGTTTTAAAGCTAGTTCATTTGGAAGCTAAAGCATTGAAAAATGATGTTATAGGAACAGGACATCTACTACTAGCCCTTATGCGCGATGGTTCTAATTACGGAAGCATTTCGCTCTTCGATCAGAACGTTGATTATGTTAAGGTAAAGCATCACCTGGAGTCTAAAACAATAAAGGCTCAAAGCGACTTTAATGATGACGACGACGAGAAAGACATCTTCTCTTCGAAATCAACGCCAGGGCAAAAATCGAATTCCAATACTCCCGTTTTGGATAACTTTGGAATTGATCTAACTCGTGCTGCTGAAGAAAATAAGCTAGATCCAATAGTCGGTCGTGAAAAAGAGATTGAGCGTATCGCACAAATTCTAAGTCGACGTAAAAAGAATAACCCAATACTTATTGGCGAGCCAGGAGTTGGCAAATCGGCCATTGCCGAAGGACTAGCCCTTCGAATTGTAAAGCGTCAGGTTTCGCGCGTACTCTTTGGTAAACGAGTAATTACGCTTGATCTGGCCTCTATTGTGGCAGGAACAAAGTATAGAGGGCAATTTGAGGAGCGCATGAAAGCAATTCTTAATGAGCTGTCTCAGGTTACTAACATCATTTTGTTTATTGATGAAATTCATACGATCGTAGGTGCTGGAGGTGCAACAGGCTCGTTAGATGCAGCAAATATGCTTAAACCTGCCCTTGCTCGTGGTGAAATACAGTGCATTGGTGCAACTACGCTCGATGAGTACCGTGAGTATATTGAAAAAGATGGGGCTCTCGAACGTCGTTTCCAAAAAGTTATGGTTGAACCAACTACACCAGAGGAAACTGTCGAAATACTAAATAAGATAAAAGGCAAGTACGAGGACTATCATAATGTTATATATACACCCGAAGCTATCGATGCTTGCGTAAAACTCACAATGAGATACGTAACAGATAGATGCCTCCCCGATAAAGCTATTGATGCATTAGACGAAGCTGGTTCAAGGGTGCATATCTCCAACATTAAGGTTCCAGAACAGATCTCTCTTGTCGAAAAGCAAATTGAAGATGCTAGAGCAGAGAAACTTGCCGCTGTAAAAAACCTACAGTTCGAAATAGCAGCAAATTTCCGAGATAAGGAGAAAAAACTAATGGAAATGCTCGAAATGGAGCAACAACAATGGGAACGAGATCTTTCAAACAACAAACAAGTTGTTGATGAAGAAAAGGTTGCTGAGGTTGTGGCTCTTATGACAGGTGTTCCTGTTCAGCGCATAGCCCAAGGTGAAGGTTCTCGATTGCTCAAGATGGCAGATGAACTAAAAGGTAGCGTTATTGGTCAAGATGAAGCTATAGCTAAGATTGTTAAGTCAATACAACGTAACCGCGCTGGCCTTAAAGATCCAAACAAGCCAATAGGAACGTTTGTATTCTTAGGTCCAACCGGTGTTGGTAAAACACAGCTCGCAAAAGTTCTTGCCAAGTATCTGTTCGATTCTACCGACAACCTAATTCGTGTAGATATGAGCGAATACATGGAGAAGTTCTCTGTTAGCCGCTTGGTTGGAGCTCCTCCCGGATATGTTGGATACGAAGAAGGTGGTCAACTTACTGAAAAGGTTCGCCGGAAACCTTATTCTGTTGTTCTACTCGATGAGATAGAAAAAGCACACCCCGATGTATTCCATCTATTACTGCAGGTTCTTGACGAAGGGTTATTGACGGATTCGCTAGGACGTAAGATCGATTTCAAGAATACCATTATCATAATGACTTCTAATATAGGAAGTCGTGAACTTAAAGATTTTGGACAAGGAGTCGGATTCTCTACTAATGCTCGTGTAGAGCAGTTTAACGAAACTTCGAAAAGTATTATTCAGAAAGCATTGAAGAAGGCTTTTGCCCCAGAATTCTTGAATAGAATTGACGACATTATTCTATTTAATGCTTTAACTAAAAAGGATATCTTCAAGATAATCGACATCGAACTTAAGGGTTTATTTTCCAGAGTTTTCCAACTTGGTTATAAGATCCATATCTCACCGGCAGCAAAGGACTTTATTGCGGAAAAAGGGTTTGATGTTCAGTTTGGAGCACGTCCGCTTAAGAGGGCCATCCAAAAATACCTTGAAGATCCAATGGCTGAGGTTATTATCAGATCGGATTTAAAACATGGGGATACACTATCTGTAAATCTCAATAAGGATAAAACCGATGTGGTTATTAAAAAAATTTCAGCAAAGAAGGATAATTCTTCAAATAAGATTGAACAAAAGGATAATGTAGAGGTTTAGGGTGTAAATCATTTTTAAAACTCGAAAACGATGAATAAGAACAACACGAAAGTAAAATTTGCCGGAAACTTTATAACACTTTTGGGAAATGAAGTTGCTGTAGGTCAGAATGCTCCCGATTTTACTGCTGTTGGAGCAGATTTAAAACCTATTGGTTTGAAGGACTTTTATGGAAAGGTAAAAGTTATTTCTGTTTTCCCATCTATAGATACGGGTATCTGTGCAACTCAAACACGTACCTTTAACAAGGAGGCTGCAAGCCTTAGTAATGATATAGTGATTGTGAATATATCGAACGACCTTCCATTTGCTCAAAAGCGTTTTTGTGGTGCAGAGGGAATCGACAAGGCAATTACCGTATCCGATCATAAAGATGTGGACTTTGGAACTAAGTATGGTTTTCTTATTGAGGAGTTAAGATTACTTGCTAGAGGTGTAGTTGTTCTTGACAAGAACAACATTGTTAAGTATGTTGAGTATGTTCCTGAAGTAACAACAGAACCAAACTACACTGCAGCTCTTGAAGTTGCCAAGCAATTAGTGTAAGCGGAAATAGATAAAAAATGAAATAAAAAGAGCGGTTCTAGAACCGCTCTTTTTTTATATAAACTTAGCAAAAAGATCGAACTCTTCGGCATCGGTAATTTTAACATCGTAGAATTTACCAATTATTGCATCTCTATCAGCGTCAATAAGTACTTCCTGATCGACTTCTGGTGAATCGTACTGCGAACGAGCAATATAGAAATCACCCTCAAAGCGGTCTATGAGCACCCTCATTTTTTTGCCAACACGGTCCTTATTTTTTGTTAGTGCAATTTCCGACTGTAGTTGCATGATCGCCTCTACCCTCTCCTGCTTTGTTTCCTCGCTTACAGCATCGTCGAAGTTGATTGCTGCATAGGTATTTTCCTCCTCAGAGTATGGAAATACCCCTAGCCTATCGAATTTTACATCTTTTACAAACTCAACAAGCTGCAGGAATTCAGCTTCAGTTTCGCCAGGGTGCCCAACAAGTAGAGTAGTTCTTAGGGCGATATCGGGAATCTCAGTCTTAAGCTTATTAATCAATGCGTATGTTTCCTCTTTATTGATTCCACGGCGCATTTTTTTTAGCACCTTATCGCTAATGTGCTGGAATGGAATGTCTAAGTACTTACATACTTTTGGATTATCACGAATAACGTCAATTACATCACTGGGGAAGAACGTTGGATAGGCATAATGTAAGCGGATCCACTCGATTCCTTCTATCTCCGAAAGTTTATTGAGCAACTCGCCAAGCATTCTTTTCCCATAGATATCTAAGCCGTAATAAGTTGTATCTTGAGCAATTATAAGAAGTTCCCTTACTCCTTTTGCAGCAAGACTTTTTGCTTCAGTAATCAGGCTTTCTATTGGAACAGAAACGTGTTTGCCTCTAATTAACGGAATTGCGCAGTATGAACATCCCCAATTGCATCCTTCCGATATTTTCAGATAGGCATAGTGCGTGGGAGTGGTTAGCGTACGCTCTCCCAAAAGATCCGTTTTTAAATCGCCTCCAATAGCCTTTATAATATCTTCCAGATTGTTTACCCCAAAAAATTCATCAACTTCAGGAATCTCTAGTTGTAGATCCTTTTTGTAACGCTCCGAAAGGCAGCCCATTACAAAAAGGTGCCGAATTTTACCTTTTTCTTTTGCATGAGCAAACGAGAGAATAGTATCAATTGACTCCTCCTTAGCATCGCCAATGAATCCGCAGGTATTGATAACCACCACTTTTGCGCTGGTATCGTTCGAGTCGTGTACTACGCTATAGCCATTAGCCTCTAACTGCTTGTAAAGTCGCTCCGAATCAACAAGATTCTTCGAACAACCTAGCGTTACTATGTTTATTTTCTTTTTATCCATTTACAAAATATGGGGTAGCGATATAGGCTAAATATTGAACAAAGATTCAACGAATGTTTTTCGATCGAAAAGCTGCAAATCATCGATACCTTCGCCAACACCAATAAACTTTACGGGGATTTTAAACTGATCGGAGATGCCAAGAACAACGCCCCCCTTTGCTGTGCCATCTAACTTAGTAAGCGCCAATGCGGTAACATCAGTTGCTTTGGTAAACTGCTTTGCCTGTTCGAAGGCATTCTGACCTGTTGAACCATCGAGAACCAAAAGAACTTCGTGGGGTGCATCAGGAATAACCTTTTGCATTACGTTCTTGATCTTCGAAAGCTCGTTCATCAGGTTTATCTTATTATGAAGACGCCCTGCGGTATCGATGATAACCACATCGGCATCATTCTTTTTTGCGGACGAAAGCGTATCGAATGCAACAGATGCAGGGTCGGAGCCCATTTGCTGCTTGATGATTGTTGACTTGGAGCGTTCTGCCCAAACTGTAAGTTGTTCGATTGCAGCGGCACGGAATGTGTCGGCTGCTCCTAGGTAGACCTTCTTGCCGTTGTTGGTTAGTTGAGCAGCAAGCTTACCAATGGTTGTAGTTTTGCCTACGCCATTAACGCCAACAACCATAATGACGTAAGGCTTTTTTTCGTCGCCGTAGGTTACCTTATTGTTATATACAGAGTTATTCTCTTCCAAAAGATTAACAATTTCATCTTTTAGGATAGCATTTAACTCTTCGGTTCCCATGTACTTGTTGCGAGCAACACGATCTTGTATGCGTTCTATAATTTTAACCGTCGTTTCTACTCCCACATCCGACATTATTAGCGCTTCTTCTAGGTTGTCTAGAACATCATCATCTACTCGTGATTTACCAGCAATAGCGCGCGAGAGCTTGGATAGAACACTTTCTTTAGTTTTTTCGAGGCCCTTGTCTAGCTGTTCTTTTTTCCCTTTCGAGAAGAAGTCAAATAATCCCATTATTGAAGGTTTTAAAACGAAGCCAAATATAAAAAAAGCTTCTTTATTCAAGAAGCTTTTTCTAAACAGTGAAATATTATCGAAATTACTTTTTTGTAAAGAATTCCTTAACGTCTCCGGTTGGAACCATTTCTTCCTTAAAAGTATAGGCTCCTGTCTTCTCAGACTTAACCATCTTGATACACTTGGTAAGTTCCTTACCGCCTCCTTCTTTTTTCAGAGTTGCAACTACTTTCTTTGCCATGGTTCAAAAACTATTTAATTTCTCTGTGGAGAGTTACTCTTTTCAAAATTGGGTTGTACTTTCTTCTTTCGATACGTGCTGGTGTGTTTTTTTTGTTCTTTGTAGTCACGTAGCGAGAAGTTCCTGGCATACCACTTTCCTTATGCTCGGTGCACTCAAGAATTACTTGAACTCGATTACCTTTTTTAGCCATTTCTTGAATCTCCTAATTAATAAATGCCGATTAAACCTGCAGCCTGAGCTTTATCCAAAGCGTTCTTAAGGCCATTCTTGTTAATAGTGCGAATACCTTGAGCAGAAACCTTCAAGGTTACCCATCTGTTTTCTTCAACTAGGAAGAATCTTTTGGTCTTCAAATTAGGTTCGAAAGTTCTTTTAGTTCTTCTCTTAGAGTGAGAAACATTGTTACCAACTTGAACTTTTCTTCCGGTGATTTGACAAACTTTTGACATTGTTATACCGTTTTTCTTTTCTTTCTCTTCAAACAGGGTGCAAATTACGCGATTTTATTTCAATTATTCAAACTTTTAGCCATCTTTTTTTGAGTTTTTAGTCGGCCCTTAAAATCTGAATTCTTAGCATGTTCAAGGCCGCTGTGGTAGCCCGAATCATTGTTCTTTCACGGTTGTCTCCAAAGTTGTAAACTTCAGATATCGTGCTTCTTGGTGTTGCTACGGCAATCCAAGTTGTGCCAACTGGCTTTGATTCTGTTCCTCCATCGGGACCGGCGATGCCCGATGTTGCAATGGCAAAATCGGTTTTAAGAAGCGCTCTTGCACCTTCGGCCATCTGTTCTATAACCGCTTTGCTTACGGCTCCATCGGTAAAAAGTGTGCAGGGATTAACCTTTAGCAGGTCTTTTTTTACCTCATCATCGTAGGCGACTACTCCACCTTTAAAGTAGAGAGATGCGCCGGGTACAGAAACTATGGTCGATGCTACGGTTCCTCCTGTGCATGATTCGGCGGTTGCTACAGTTAAATTTCTACTTTTCAGCATACGTCCAACAACTTCTTCAAGTGTTTCATCCTGGTAGCTAAAAATGTCTTCCTTAAGAATAGGTTTAAGCTTATTAACCTGTTCTTCAACGGCATCAGTTAGGTCTTTTTTGCGATTTTCACTTGCAGTAATACGTAACCGAACACCATAAAGGCTAGGAAGGTAAGCTAACTTCATATATTGCGGCAGACCTATCTCCCACTCTTCTATTCGTTTAGCCAAAACCGACTCAGGAACACCTGTAGTCATAATTGTTTTATGAACAATGGCTTGCGTGCCACTTTCCTTTATTAGTAGGTTAAGAACGGCATCTTCCATAAGCCCCTTCATTTCGAAAGGTACACCGGGCATTGATACGAGTAGTTTCCTCTCCTTTCTAAAGACCATACAGGGGGCTGTTCCGTTGTAGTTCTGTATAACCTCGCAAACTTCGGGAACTTCGGCTTGCATGTAGTTGATATCGGTAACGGATATTCCTCTTCGTTGAAGCAGCTCTTTTACTCGATCTAGCGTCTGCTGATCGGTTTTAAAGCCGCACTGGAAATATTCTGCTAAAGTTTTCTTGGTGATATCGTCTTTGGTAGGGCCTAATCCGCCCGTCATAAGTATTGCATCTGCACTTGCAAAGGCATCGTCTAATGCCTTATATATTTGCTCCTTACTATCGCCAATTGAGGTTATCTTTGATAGATGGATTCCGTTTTCGTTTAGCTTAGAGCCAATCCATGCCGAGTTAGTATCAACAACCTGCCCAATTAGCAGTTCGTCTCCTATGGTTATTACTTCTACCTTCATCGGATACTTACTTTAAAATGATGGTTAAACTTACCGAATAGTTCCCTTTATAGGCTTTGCTTTAGGTGAATTTAACGGAATAAAGAAATAAATGTAGCTATTTCAAAAGTTAGAGGAAGTCAAAGAAGTTAAAGAAATGCTTTGTGAACCTCTGTGCCTTTGTATCTCTGTGTTGAAATAGACTGTTTGTAAATCGCATCACGAAAATTGCTAGTTTTGTCACCCGCTTTTACGAGGGGTATCAATCAATAAAGCGCTTGTCCCCAATTACTATAGAATTCATTCAATGCCATCAAAATACTGCAAAGACAAGATCCGTTCCAAATATGAACTGCAGATTGTACCAAAGGAGCAAAAGGTGCTATCAAAAAAGCAGCAGGCTTTCAATCGGCTCACCCAGCGTATAGAATCGCTAAAGCAGGATATTAGGGAGGATTCGTCGAAACTTGACATCCTTATGGAGTTGTATGGGGATAAGATTGCGCCTCAATACCCCCGAATTGCTGAATCGCGCATAAAGCTGGCAAAAGTGCTAGCCCGTGCTACTGAGCGAATCAGCTTTTCGAGCAGGCACTACAACGCCATCGGTGAGGCTATTGTCTCGCTTTGCGAGGAGGCCTTCGGCGATATCGATATTAATGCCGAACTTGAGGAATTCTACGATAGATGGGCAGAAAATAGCTGCCGTGCTAAGTTTAACCAGCAGCTGCATAGGGCTAAGGAGATGTTTGCCGATATGATGCGTGACCGCTACGACGTATATATCGATGTGGAGGATATCGAGGATTCCACCGAAGGGTTTGCCCAGTTTAAGCAGCGCATGAAAGTTCAAATAGAGCAGGAAAGGCAGCATTTCTGGCAGGAGTGCCATCAGAGAAGTAAGAGGCAGCGCCAGAAAGAGATGGCTAAAAAGGCGGAAGAAGAGCTGAAGCAGCGCAGCATTCGCACCATCTATATTTCACTTGCTAAGGTTGTGCACCCCGATGGCGAGATGGATGATGTAGCAAGAATAGAGAAAGAGGAGGTGATGAAAAGGGTAATTGCGGCTTATGAGCAGCAAGATCTGCAAACGCTCCTTGCACTAGAGATAGAGTGGATCTATAAAACCACTGAAAATCTTCAGCAGTTTACCGACGAAAAGCTGCAGGTGTACCTCGATGTTCTAAAGCAGCAGGCTGAAGATCTTGAGAAGGAGAAGGTGGAGCTGCTGCATTCGCCCAAGTATGGCGCTGTTGCAGTTTACTCGAGTATGCCCCTAAACATTGCCCAAAGTCGCATATTAAGGGACAAGCGGGAGCTGAAGGACTACAACAGTTGGCTTATGGCTGCCACATCGGCATTTAGACGACCGGATGCCAAGCACTCCATCATGGAGTTTGTTGCTGCCTATAACGAAAGGCAGCAGAACAACAGCGCTGACGATGGCTGGTACGATGTACAAATCTAAGTCCTGATCTATTCCCCAAAAGTAAGGCTGGAAGCAATAAACTCCAGCCTTATTAAGATATCCGTTATAGGTTGCTTTATGACGGCTCCACGCTTACCTTCGAAGCATCATCTGCATAATTCCACCTCCGTTACTTACATTGGTGAAGCCTAGCTGCTGTAGAATTCGCTGTCCGTAGGCCGAACGTGCACCAGATGCGCAGTAAAGCGTAATAGATCTTGAAGGGTTTCCCAGCTCGTCAACTCGCATTTGCAACTCATCCAGAGGAATGTTAATCGCCTTAGGGTAGGCTCCGTGTGCGAATTCTTGTGGCGTACGAACATCAACTACAATGGGAGTATTGGAGTCGATAGCCTTCACCTCTACCTTTTTCTCAACCGCTTCCGCTTCCTCCTCTACCGATTTCGGTTGAATAGGTAGAAGTCCTACTTTGATGGTCTTAAACCCAATAGCCCTTGCATGGCGTTGAAGCGAGGTGTGCCCTCCCGACAGGTTGGTTACATTCCTAAATCCTGCTCCCACTAGCGTTCGTAGCGCTTGATGACCTTTTTTGCCGGTCTCGTCGTATACGGCAATAGGGCGATTGGCAGGAATAGATGCGAGCTGCTGAGGAAGAATCTCTAGAGGTATGTTTAGCGCACCTTCAACATGGCTTTTCTCAAAGGCAAAGAAGTCGCGTACATCTATAATAACAGGATTCTTTCCTGCAAAGTATTCATCTAACTCCGATGCTGTTACCGATGGGCTAAAACCCGACATCCTATTCTCTGCCGTATAGGCCGCCATATTAATAGCGTCGTTTGCCGTACCAATTGGAGGCGAATAGGCAAAATCGATATCAGCTAAATCGCTTACGGTAAGCTTAGCGGCAGTGGCAGTAGCAATAACATCCAAACGTTTATCGGCACCCTTATAACCGGCTGCTTGTCCTCCTAGTACAACCCCCGATTTTCTATCGTATACCAGCATGGTAGATACCGTTTCGGAACCTGGATAGTACGATGTATGGTGCTCCTTGTGCACTACAACAGCATCTGCATCGATACCTGCGGCACGGGCCTGCTTTAACGACAAGCCTGTTGTTCCGGCAACAGCTTCGAAAACACGCACCACCGATGTTCCAATTGAGCCTTTGTAGGAATGAGCTCCCCCCAGTGCATTTTCGGCTGCAATTCGTCCTTGGCGATTTGCTGGTCCGGCTAAAGGTATGCGTACTTTTTTACCCAAAACGCGATGCTCAATCTCCACCATGTCGCCTGCAGCATAAATGTCTGGATCGGAAGTTTGCAGCTGTTCGTTTACTAGCAAACCACCTGCTTCTCCAACTTTAAGTCCTGC
This sequence comes from Acetobacteroides hydrogenigenes, assembly GCF_004340205.1. Lineage (NCBI taxonomy): Bacteria > Pseudomonadati > Bacteroidota > Bacteroidia > Bacteroidales > Rikenellaceae > Acetobacteroides > Acetobacteroides hydrogenigenes. The sequence continues at coordinate 10,699 of NZ_SLWB01000013.1, read as the reverse complement.
ATCCTTAGCAAGCTGAAGTGTAGGACGAACTCCTATTGAAAGAATAACCATATCGGCATTAAGCACCTTGCCATTGTCGAGTCCTACCGTTTTGGATCCAATCTCAACTACGCTAGCACCCGTATTAATGCCAACACCGTACGACAGCATTTCGTTTTCGATAAAGCCTGCCGTTTCGGCCTCCATTATTGCCATTACATGCGGCATCATCTCTACCACATTTACGGTTAAACCACGTTTAACTAGGGCCTCCACCATTTCAAGTCCAATGAATCCACCTCCAACTACAACGGCTGTTTGGGGCTTATGATCTTCAAGGAAGTTGGAAATTTTGTCCATATCCTCGAGCGTCCATAAGGTAAAAACATGGTCCTGATCGGCACCCGGTAGTTCTGGCTTAATTGGTCGACCACCTTGTGCTAAAATGAGCTTGGTATACTCAAAAGTTCTTTGCTCTCCGCTACGGCTATCAACAGTTTTAACAACATGAGCCTCCTTGTCGATGGTAGCAACAAGCGTATGCGTATGCACCTCTACATTATACTGCTCGTTAAAACTCTCAGGGCTTTGGAGAATTAGCTTCGAACGGCTTTTGATGTCTCCGCTGATGTAGTAGGGCAATCCGCAATTGGCAAACGAGATATCAGGTCCTGCCTCCAGCATTACAATTTTAGCATTTGGCGAAATACGGCGCACCTTTGCTGCTGCTGTAGCTCCCGAAGCAACTCCTCCAATAATCACTACTTTTTCCTCTTTCATATTGATGTTCTTATTTTCTGCTTTAAAGTGGCTATGGGCTTAATCTATTTCGATTGTTAGAATCGTTCGTTACCATTCTAACAATATGGTTAGCCTAAATCCTAATTTTAATAGGATATATGGCCGATATTTACTAGCACCATACACCAGAAATTTTGTTCGTTAGCCTACAAAAAATCACATCACAAAACTATTCCTTATAAGCGTCTTAATGAAGCGTTTTAGGTAGATAGTAACCAGCGTGCGATTTGATATTAAACAGCTGACTTGTTGATTTGGATTAACTCCAAAAATCGAAACCAGCCACTTCGGCGACTTTCTTTTAGCCAACTCCTTTACCTTTAAAGAAAGCGGATTTGCGTATTAAATTGAATTGCGTCTGCGATAAGTAGCACCAAGTTTGGTTGATGGAGTAGGAGAGATACATTAGCATGGCGCCTGATACGTATTACCTCCACGCAATTTTGCGGTAACCTAACCCTTCGATACATGACTTCTACGCTAAGAGCATCGTTCCCGCTATGATTGGCTTGGCGATTGCCGAAAAAAGTCGACTTGACGATATGAATCCGTTCTGCGAAGACAAAAAATGTTGACTTGGAAACTCCGTGCAACTTTGTAAAGCACAAAAAAGTCGACTTGGTAGCCTGAAAAATTTATTTTACGCCCAAAAAGTCGACTTGGTAGCCTGAAAAATTTATTTTACGCCCAAAAAGTCGAGTTGGAAGCCTGAAAAAAATATTTTGAGCAAAAAAAGTCGACTTGGGGACTCGAAAAATAATTTTTGGACCAAAAAAGTCAACTTGGAAGGCTGAAAAAAAAATTTTGTGGCAAATAAGTTGAGTTGGAGGTCTGAAAAAAATGTTTTGCACCGAAAAAGTCGACTTGACGACTTTAATCCGTTCAGCGCTGCACAAAAAAGTTGACTTGGAAGGCCGAATCCGTTAGGCGCAGGCAAAAAAGTTGACTTAACAGCTCAAGAATAGTATTACTTCTATTCCTCAGGAGATCCCGGAACTACCGCCCGGGATGACAGGCTTTTTGGAACGTACCCTGTTGCTCTTTCCTCGCTGTAATCTACTAAACGCGCAAGGCTTTTGCCATATAGCGTCTCCAACCAACTGCAACCCAAAGTAGCAAAAAAACAAAGCGCAGCCGTGGTGGTGGCTGCGCTGGTGTATAGTTCTGTTGGTTTGCTTTTCGATGGGGGGGCAAAGTCTGCTGCGTATTTTTGACCATTTCAATAAAACCCGGTTGCTTCAAACTTTCAGGTAGCAAATTAGGTGCATCGATTTCATTTACGGCTTGATGAGTCTAGTAGATGGTTTCTACCTTCTCGTAAACGGCGTTTATTACCTCTTCGGTTACAGGTGTTTTACCCTTTTCGTAGCCTAAATCGGTTAGGCGGACGTACTTAAAGCTGCTGATACCCGCTTTCTCCAATATCTTTTTGCCGCAGTCAACTGGACATCCATCCAACAGAAGCAGGTTTGCTGCCTTAAACGCTTCGATAGTTGGCTTTACATCGGCTCCTACGGCTGCAAGACAGTTCATTTTGCGAACCTTGTTATCGCGTAGCTTACGGGCTACCGTATCGGCAATTAATCCCAAATCGCATGCCCCGGAACAGGTGATAACGATGTATTCGCCGATACCGCAAAGGCATGCTCCTTTTATTTGATCTGCTTCCATCTGAATCTAAAAAATAAAGTTAAACAGGTATCCAACGATTAGAATACCAAAGGCAACTATACCGATAAAGGTCAGAATCAGCGGCAGCTTCAGCACCTTTTTCAGGATGATGGCCTCGGGAAGCGAAAGCCCGATAACCGCCATCATAAACGCTAGCGCGGTACCCAACGAGGCTCCCTTCTCTATAAGCACCGATACAATAGGGATAATCCCAGCCGCATTCGAGTATAATGGGACCCCGATAAGGACGGATAGCGGTACGCTATACCAGGTCGATTTGCCCATCAACGAGGCCATAAAATCCTCAGGTACATACCCGTGCGCTCCGGCGCCAACCGCTATACCCAGCACAACGTAAATCCAAACCTTACCTACAATTCCCTTAACAGCCTCGTAGCCAAAGCGGATGCGCTCCGATAGGCCGTGCTTTTCGATGCCTTCGCCTCCATTGCCCAGCTTGGTTTGGTACACCCACTCCTGAACCCAGCCTTCCAGCTTCAGCTTCCCGATAATCCATCCGGCAGTAATGGCTATGGTTAGCCCCGTCAGCACGTAGATTAGCGCCACCTTCCAGCCAAACATCCCAAAGAGTAGCACTACGGCCACCTCGTTTATCATAGGAGCCGCAATCAGGAACGAGAAGGTTACCCCAAGCGGTACGCCCGACTCTACAAAGCCCAAAAACAGCGGTATGGCCGAGCAGGAGCAGAAAGGGGTTACAATTCCGAGGAGGGAGGCCATTACATTTCCTGTAAAGGTCGATTTGCCTTCCAGCATCTTACGGGTGCGCTCGGGCGAAAAGTAGGTTCTTACTATCCCAACAAAAAAGATGATCAGCGTAAGCAGCATCAGCACCTTGGGAACCTCAAATATGAAAAAGCGCAGGGATTCGGTCAGGTGTGCTCCCTTTTCCATTCCCAGCAGGGAGTCAATAACCCAGTCGGCCATGCGCTGCAGGTTATGGTAAACTAAGTACCATACGGGCAGCAATGCCACTGGGATAACTATTTTTTTATTCCAGCTCATAAATATTCACTCCTTGTATTTCGAGCAAACCCGAAATGCATTTCTAAATTTTTTTTACGAAACGAACGCTTCAACGATGTAGTAGATGCCAACAAGTATAAACAGCACCGAAACTACCCGTCTAAACCATATCTCGAAGGTTTTAATGTGGTTGTACAGGCTCCCTACGTTTCCAACAGCAAACGCCAACAACCAGGCAAAAACAATTACCGGAAGCCCCGTTGCGATGGCAAATACGACGGGCAGGTACAGCCCACTTGCGCTCGAAACCGTCATCGGTATCAGCATGGCAAAGTAGAGCACGCCGCTATATGGGCAAAATGCTAGGGCAAACACCATTCCCAGCAGTAGGGTTCCCAGGTAGCTTCCTTTTCCCTTTTCTCCCAATCGCTCGGTAAGGCTCGAGAAACCGGGCAACCTCAGCTTGATAACATCGAGCATAAACAGCCCTATGATGATCAGGACTGGCCCAAGCAGCTTCTCGCCCCAGCCTTGGAAAATCATGGAAACGTTCATTTGGCTTGCACCAAAGTAAAGAACCACTGCCAATCCGGTATAGCTTAAAGCTCGCCCCAGCGTATATACAACGCCGTTTAGGAACACGCGCTTACGGTCTTCGATATCGCGGCTGATGAACCCTATGGCCGATATGTTCGTAGCCAAGGGGCAGGGGCTGATGGCGGTCATCAGCCCTAGTATCAATGCCGTTACAAAGGAGTACTGCGTACTATCGAGTATGCCTTGTAGAAACTCCATCTTTGCTAGCCCTTTGTTACATTATCAACCGCCTTCTTAACCTCTTCCTTCATCTTTTCGAGGTCGTTGGCGTTCATAAAGCCCTTGCTGGTAATGTCTACCTTGTTCTTTCCTGATACAACGAGCAGCGCTTGCCCGCCTACGCCCAGCTTCTTGGCGATGGCATCGGTGCTGGCATCATCTAGGTTCAGTCCCTTAAAGGTGTAGAGTCCTCGCTTCACCTTATCAGCGTATAGCGTTTCAACAGCCTTTTGAGCATTAGCCTCCACGGCCATACAGGTTTTGCAGCGACGGGTGAAGTGGAAGTAGTAGACCTCTACCTTCTTTTCGGCAGCAACAACCTTGGTTGGTGTGGTTGCTTTTTTAGGATTCTTTGCCTCAGCGGTAATTCCGCCAAAAGCGAACATCAGGGTAATGCTCAGCAGTAAAATTTGCTTCATCTTCGTGTCTATTTTAGATTTAGTACTTTTTTAAAACCTCCTTTACCTCATCGTGCGATGGTATGCGCCCCTTAATTTCAACCTTCTCGTTTACCACAAGGGCTGGGGTGGTCATTACCCCATACTTCATAATCTCAACGATGTCGGTAACTTTGGTAACGGTTGCTTCATAGCCGTTTTCCTCTACCACCTCACGGGCGATCTTTTCAAGTGTCTTGCACTTAGGGCATCCGGTGCCCAGAATCTTAATATCCATACGCTTGTTTTTTTAATCGGTTAAAGTCCGATCTTGTTGGTTTACGTTTTATCGTTTAAAGAATTCGGCCAGCAGCTGCTTGGCCTCCTCCCAACTCTCGCGATTGATGCAGTACTTTATGTAGGGCGGATTGATCTCCCCTTGGATGAGCCCAGCATTTTTTAGCTCCTTTAGGTGCTCCGAAAGCGTCGAGCGGGCTATTGGCAGCTCCTCGGCCATATCGCCGCTGTAGCAGCACCTATGCAGGTTGTTTGCCAGATAGTCTAGTACAAAAATGCGTACAGGGTGCGATAGGGCTTTCCCGTATCTTGCTAATTTTTCTTGTTGCTCAGTGTAGTACTTCTCTTTTATTGGCATAGCATTTACCATTTCGTCTAAATACGAAACAAATGTATGTAAAAAATCAATGGCTTATCCAACATTCCTAAGAAATTTAGGGAGATGGTGGGGATAGCTCTATATACCCTACTAATTATAAAGACAATAACGAGCAGAAGCAAATGTGTTATTATTCCATCAGAATTATCCGCTTCTCGTCCATAATAAGCGCTAATCGTATTTGAAGCCCCTTTTTAGTCGTATTTTGGCATACCCCATGGCACAGTTGTGTTATTCTGAGGTAAAAGGGCTCGTTGATGTTAAATGGGATGATATCTGTAATGGCATTTGCCAATTTTAGTTCTTCTATCTTATCCAAGGTTTGGTTGTTGTAGCCCAAATTCTTGGCAATATCGACTAAAAAATTGGTATTGAGCAGCACCTCACGGCTATGCGTATCGAGATGTCCTTCGGCCAGCTTAACAGCTTTCCCTAGCATTATCCCAATGGTTATCCGATCAAAACCCTCTTCGTCGGCAATCTTAATAGTTTCTCCAACAAAATTTCCAAAATGGATGTAGGCATTGGCAGGAATACCTTCGCAAAACGGCTTTAACGTGGACTCGCTACGTTTTCCGGATGTAGCCACCAGCTCGTTGCAGCGCAACGACCGAGCCACTCTTACCTGCTGGTGGATAGCACCCATAAAGGCCTCAGCCGAATAGGGGAAAACACGTCCCGTAGTACCAAGTATCGAAATGCCTCCTTCAACTCCCACCCGTCCATTAAAGGTCCGCATTGCTAGCTCCTCGCCTTCGGGAACAAATGGCTCTACCATAAATCCCCCTACAATGGAGTAGTGCTGCGCCATCTCCTCCACCACCTGTGCAATCATCGTTCGTGGTACTGGGTTTATGGCCGGTTCGCCAACGGCAACCTGCAATCCGGGCAGCGTTACCAAACCGATTCCCACACCACGTTTAAATTCAACACCTACGTCCTCCCTTCGGTAAATGGTACACCCCACCTCTTTGGCGTGAGTTACATCAGGGTCGTCGCCTGCATCTTTGATTACAGAGCAAGAAGCGACATCATCATCCAATTTATTTGGAAAAATAGCGAACCTAGCAGGTGTACCATCAGCCAAATAAACAGTAACATCGTTTGGAAATGAGCCATCTTCCAATGCAATAATGCAGGCCTTAACGGCAGCACAAACACATGTGCCAGTTGTAAAGCCGGCCCTTAGCTCTTCGGTAACCAGTAGCTCTTTCTTCAGCCTTAGCAGCAGCATCAGCAGCTCCTTACGCTCGTACACCACATAGTCGAACGCTGGTAATGATGGACGTTTCAATACCCATAACGGCACTTCTAGCTGCTGAGATACGGCAATTTTAGCCTCTAGACCGCCGCTATAGCCGCTATCCTTTGTAAGGATAACCTGCGCATCTGTTTTCCGCACCAGCTCGATCAGCGCCTCCTCCGACTCAGGATTGGAGTCCTGAATTATCCAACTCTTGGCAATACCCGAAGCACGAGCCAGCTGTTCCGACTGAACGGTATTGAGAATGCGAAAGTAGCACCTGCGGCTACTCCATAAATCTTTTAAAGGAACGATAGTCTGCACGCCAGTTAGGGCAAGGATTGGTTCTACACCAGCCTCCAATGCAGTCTCTGCCATACCTTGCCACGAATCGAAAAAGCGTACATTGACTAGAGTGTACTCCGGCGACCTACGCTCTACACGAACCACCTTGAGGCCTAGCAAAGCTGCCGCTTGGCTAATATTCTCGTGCAGCTGCACCGCAAAGGGATGCGCAGCATCAACCAGCAGACGGATACCATTCGCTGTACAAAACTCAACAATCTGCTGGGCATTCATTGCTCCAGCAGTATGCCTTCCGGGCACATCCTGCTGCGAACCCAGCTTGGTGGAGTAGTAAAACTCCATCTGCTGAATGTCGAGAAGCTGGGCAACCATCCTCCCTTCGGTCGTTCCTCCAAAGACTAGTATCATTTTCTAAAGGCGTGAGAAAAGTTTCTATCGTATAGCTTCGACTCGCCCTGACGGTTGTCTATAGCCTTACCAACAACAATGAGGGTAGTCATACTCAGATTATTCTCCTTCACCGTTTGCTCCAGCGTAGAGAGCGTACATCGGTATATCTTTTCTTCCTTCCATGTTAGCTTATAGCATACGGCTACGGGTGTTTCGGGTGGATAATGCTCCAGCAGCTCCTGCTCTATTTTACCCGCCAAAGAGGCGCTTAGGTAGATGCACATGGTACTCTGCGAACGGGCGAGGTTACGCAGCTGCTCGCGCTCGGGTACAGGCGTACGCCCTTCGCCACGGGTAAGGATGATGGTTTGCACCTCCTCTGGTATGGTAAACTGCGATTGTAGTGCAGCCGCTGCCGCCTGAAACGAGGACACCCCAGGCGTTATACGGTAGCTCATACCCCGTTGGTCCATCAGGCTCATCTGCTCCTGTATGGCACCATAGATGCAGGGGTCGCCCGTATGAAGGCGGACAATAAGCAGCCCTTTACGGTAGTACTCCTCCATTAAATCGACCTGCTGCTGAAGGTCCATATCGGCCGAGCTGCGTACCAAGCAGCCTTTTTTAGCGTAGTAGGTTAGCTCCTTAGGCACCAAGCTTCCGGCATACAGAATAAGGTCGGCCACCTGAAGCAGTTCCTTTCCCCTAACGGTAACCAGGTTCGGGTCGCCCGGACCAGCCCCCACAATCTCCACAAAGCCCTTACGTTCAAACCTCCTATCGATGGCTACCGAATGCGTAAAGTGCTTGCCGTCGACCTCGGCCTTAACCTTACCAAAAAGCAGGCTGTTTTTAGATAGATGCATGGCAACCGCCTCCGAAACGCTGCTGCAACCCACCTCGCTCTCCACACGCTCCGATGGATTGGGAACGTCGTAGGCGCTTAGCACCTCCTTCGTGAAGGTAGCAAAAGGAACATGGCGGCTATCAGCAAAATCGATAAACGCCTGCTCCTCCTTTTTGATATCCACCGAGCCAATGGAGGCTATAGAGAGCGGCGATAGACCATTCTCCAACAGCAGCTGCTCCACCTGCTGAGCGTAAGGAGCCGACGAAATACCCTTTTGGCTGCCCGTTCCCAGATGCAAAACCTTTGGACGAAAGCAGAGCACCCGCTCGCCCAAATCTCTTACGAAAGGGGTAACGGCAATCACCACCTCGTACTTCGCAATTTCGATTTCGCTATGATTATAAAAAACGGTGACATTGTTAGGCAGGCTATTCTCCAGCGTCAGCGTACCCTCGTCGCGAACCTCGAGCAGCAGCGCGGTTGGCTTACCATTTACGAAGGCTGCCATTAGGTGCGTGAGATTTCGCGTAGGCTCCAACATCCAGCCAAACTGCTTGGGGAACATATCGAGCGACCAACGCTCGGTAGTGTCGCTCACAGTAGTGAGAATTGGCGTTGCACCTAGCAGTCTGGCCAGCTCTTGCGCCAAGTCGTTGGCACCACCCACATGTCCCGAAATAACAGGCTGCACGTAGCGCCCATTTACGTCGATGTTGACTATTGCAGGATCGCTCTTCTTACTCCGAATCGAGGGGGCAATCGCCCTTACGCATATCCCCAACGAGCCGATGTAGACAATGGCGCTATACTTGGCAAACAGCTGCTCGGCCAATGCGGCAGCACCATGCACCTCTACGGTACTAGGGGTATATAAATCGGCAGCAAAGCCCTGCTCCACCAGCTGCTGTGCTAGTGCGGCTCCTGCCTCCGAATAGGTTACTATTGCGTTCATTTTATCTTTTTTATTAGTATTGCGATATGAGATATGAGATGTGAGATAGCCATCATTCTCTGCCTTCTCTAACTTCTTTTACTTCTCTGCCTTCTTTTACTTCTCTGCCTTCTTGTAACTTCCGTTTAACTTCCGTTTAACTTCCGTCTACCTCCGTATAACTTCTGGTTTCAACACAGAGACACAGAGTACACAGAAATTTAGATTTTAGATGTGAGATATGCGATAGCCATTCTTTTAACTTCTCTGACTTCTCTAAGTTCTCTATATTCTGTCCATCTCCGTTTAACTTCCGTCTACCTCCGTATAACTTCCGTTTAACTTCTTAGAAACCACCACCACGTTTATAGCATTGTGCTCGTCTACCTTTATGGTTGATGAGGGTTGCTGCTGGTAGCCATTCGACGCAGCCCAAGCGGCAAACTGCCCAAGGCTGGTATCGCTTACGGCATTAAAGCCTATAATGCCTCCATCCGCAAGTACGGTGTTAACCCTGTCGAGTAGCTGCTCCATCTTCCCGCCATAGCCGCCTAGGAACACCGCATCGGGTTTTGGAATTGCGCTGATATCTGCACCTCCAAAATCGCCGCCATGGTAGGTAAGCGGCGCTCCAAACCTACGGGCATTGGCCGCAACAATGGCTGCGCTCTCCTCACGCACCTCAAAGGCATGAACATCAAGCAGCGGGTTCATCAGCTTAGCCTCGATGGAGATGCTGCCCGTACAGGCACCAACGTCCCAAAGCACGCTACGGTTACGGATATCCATTGCCGCCAGCGATGCCAGCCTAACGGCCATCTTGGTCATCATCTTTGGCCGACCTTCGAGCGTTTGGAACTCGCCATCGGGAATACCCTGACGAATAGGGCGTGTGACATTCTGCTGCAGGTACAAGCAGTTGGGGTGGATAAAATCAGCCGTTAAAGCCTCCTCCAACGATAGCTCTCTAACCCGTTCTTCGCTACCACCAAGCCTTTCGCCCAAATACATTGTGTAGTTGGCGTACCCAAAAGTAAGCATCCGCTGGGCGATGGTACTAGGCGTTTTTACCTTATCGGTAAGCACGGCAATCAGCTTTTGATTATCTACTAAAGCCTTATCCAACGCCTGCCACGGCCTACCTGTAAGCGTTACCACCGAGGCTGTACCGTAGGGTAGCAGCAGCTTATGCGCCAGCAGCTGCAGCGAGTTAAAGGTTGGAAATACCTCTACGGTTGCATCAGGAAACTCCCTACGCAGCGTATTTCCGATGCCAAAGAAAAGAGGATCGCCAGAGGCAAACACCCCCCATGCGCCATCATACTCCCTCATCTCCTGAAGGAATGGAGCCAGCGGAACGGTTATGTTTGTCCAAGAGGCGTTGGCTGGAAGCTGCGCCTCAACCAGCTCGCGGTGCCGCTCGCCTCCGGCAAAGCGTACGCCATCGCCCACTAGCCGCTCCTTTACCTCGCTGCTAAAAATGGGCGTACTCTCGTCTGATATTCCTATGATGGTTAGATGCATGGTTCTATTTTTAGTATCACGAAAAATACAAATTAAACACAGAGACACGGAGACACAGAGGTTCTGTGATAAATTCCAAGTCTATTTTGCTGTTTTTTTTGTTTATTCTACTTTTGTAACAACCCAAAAGAAGGCTCACGGCGAAGCA